>NZ_BAABRU010000040.1 GCF_039545135.1 Herpetosiphon gulosus
CTTCCCCAGGGCCTGCGCCAGCCCTCGCGCCAAGCGAGGTGCTGACCATCCTGTTGGCGATGGATCTCGTCCCCTTTCCCAGCGAACGCGGCTTCTTAGGCTTTCTGCGGGCAACCCATGGTGATCTAATCGGGTCTTTGATAAAGGCAACCGCCCCATGGAAGGTGTCACTCGGCAAGTGTTCAATCCGCTTGCCAATCTGCTTGACCATCGTCCAGAAATCATCACCGCTGTTCGTTCCCCAATAGCCCGTGTAATCGCTCCATTGGCATTGCGCATCGGGGTCGTTCGAATAGAACTGACAGGGAATCCACGTGCCATCGGGCTGGACTCCCTTGCGGTGGCCGGTTGGGTCGGTCTAGGTGGCCGGGTTATTATCCACATAGGCATAGCGATGCATCAATCACGGAGACCCACCACGCGCAAACAACGGTTTATATGGCGCGAGCTGTCTCCACGAGCGTAGCCCCGTGACCACTTGGAATTATGTGATCTGAGTTCAGAGCTATGGTTCAGCTTGCCAAAGCTCACGCATGACTGCCGATGTTTCACGCAAATCATGGAGTTGGCCTTGGGCTGCAATTTGACCAGCCTCAAGCACAATGACCCAATCGGCTAGCTGAAGGACAGCACGGCGATGCGAAACGACGAGCCAGGTGGTTGGGTGTTGGCGCAGCGCTTGCCACAGTTGTTGCTCGGTGGTTACATCCAAGGCGCTCGAACAATCATCAACGATCATTAATTCGCTTGAACGTACCAACATCCGCGCTAAAGCTGTTCGTTGCAGTTGACCACCGGATAAGCGCACCCCTCGCGCACCAAGCTCTGTCGCAAGGCCTTCGGGCATGTGCTGTAAATCTGGTGCTAATACACTTGTTTCAATCGCCTGTTGTAATTTGGTAGTACTTAGGTTCAGCCCTAAACTCAAATTATCATGCAGCGAGCTGCTCAATAAGCGCGGTACTTGGGCCGTATAAGCACAATTTGGGGGAATCAGTTGTTCAGCAGGGTGTTCGATCAACTGATCATTCCAGATAATCGTGCCATGTGCTGGCACTAACCCAAGCAAGGCCCGCAATAGGGTGGTTTTGCCCGAACCAACTTTGCCGGTAATTACCACAAACTGGCCACGCTCAAGTCTGAAATTGATCGCCTTGATGCCAGCTTGGCTGTTGGGGTAGTAATAGTCTAAGTTGCTTATGTCAATCCGTTGCAATACTGGTAAAGTACTGGCTGGGCTAAAATCAAGCTGTTGATCGGGCGTAATTGGTCCATGTTCAACCAAAGCGGTTGGCGGTGCATCCTTTAACAGCTGTTGCATACGTTGGAACGAAACTCCCGCTTGTTTGTAGTGGGTCAGCAACAAGCCAATCAGCGAGGGTAAACGGGTAACCATCGAAAAATAATAAACAAACAGCGAGAAATCGCCAACACTAAAATTACCAGTACGCATTGCCTCGCCCGCTAGCAACAAGATCATGCCTGTGCCAAGGCTAATTGTGTTAGCGTAAACGGAGCTAAGCAAGGCGGTGAAGGCTCGATCTTTGACCATGAATTGGCGGCGTTGATCGTTCAGGTGTTGAAAATGGCCGATTACTGCAGCTTCAGCATTCGCGACTTTGATCGCTTGGGTTGCCCCAAACATTTCGCCCAAAAAATCGGAAACCTTGCTGGTTGCGGCCCGACTGGCCTGACGATAGCGCTGAATCCGTTGGTTGGCGATGGTAAAGGCTGAAACCACGATCAGCAATGGACCCAAAATAACCAAGGTTACCTGTTGATTGATTTGCAGCAAAATTCCCAGCGCAATTAGACTGAACAGCACATTACCAAATACATCAAGCAGCCAAATGCTGAAGGTCAGAATTTCCTCAACATCATCGCGAAAATTGTTGATCGCCGCACTGGATGAGGTATACAAGGCTTGTGCGCCTGGCTGAGCCAAAATCCGCTTGAGCATATTTTTGCGCAACAAGCCTGCAATGTTGTATTGCACGCTAATATCCATTGCCGTTCCGAGTTGGGTCAATAAACGCCGACTAATCTCAGTGGTGATCAAGAGTGCGAGGAGCGTCCAGATGCCAAATACCGCTGGAGCCGAGCCGCTGAGTTGGTCGAAAATTGCCCGATTGATCAAGCCTGGCAGCAAGGGTGAGATAAAAAATATGCTCCAAATCAGCACCCCAAAGCCATATATTGCTGGTCGATAGCGGATCAAACGCAGCATTAATTGCCAAGCTTTCATGCCAGCACCTCGCTTAAGCCACGTTGCAGCAACTGGCTATACTGCGATTGAGGGTTTTGTAACAGGGCTTGGCGTGGGCCAAACTCGCGAATTATGCCAGCATCGAGCACTAAAATTGCATCGGCGCGTTGCAAGGTTGCCAACCGATGAGCAATAATAATCGCGGTGCGGCCTACCAACAGCCGATCTAAGGCCCGCTCGACAATCGCCTCACTCGCTGGATCGAGCCGTGATGAAGCCTCATCGAGGATAATTAATCGTGGATCTTTGAGCAAAATTCGCGCGAATGCTAAGAGCTGAGCTTGGCCCGCTGAAAGCCCATTTGGCTTGATCTGTGTATCGAGGCCATGTTCAAGGCTGTTAAGCCAGCTGGTTAGGCCAAGGGCTTCTAAGGCAGCAAGCAATTGGTGATCAGCAATTGTTTGATCGAACAAGCTCAGGTTGTCGCGAACGCTGGCATGAAAGAGTTGCACATCTTGGGTCACAAAGCCAATCGAGCGGCGCAAATCGGCTAAACTGGTGCTGCGAATATCGATGCCGCCTAAACGAATTGTGCCTTGATGCGGATCATACAAGCGTAATAAAAGCCGAATCAGGCTCGTTTTGCCGCTACCAGTCCGCCCCAAAACGCCTAAAATCTGGCGGGCTGGCAATTCAAATGAAAGTGACTGCAAGACTGGCGTATCGGCGCTATAGCCAAACGAAACTTGCTCAAACCGTAGATCAAGCGCTTGTTGCGGGATTGTCGGGCCAGTGCCATCAACAATTGATGGTTGCTGTTGGCGCAGTTCATCGATGCGCAAAATGCTGGCACTGGCTTTTTGAAACTCCTGAATTTGGCGCAAAATTTGCTCGAGCGGCGTGGTGAGCAAGCCAATATAGGCAGTGATGATATACACGCCGCCGATCGTGGTTTGTTGCTGTTGATACAGGTAGATACCAATACCCAAGCCTAAGCCACTGGCGATAATAAACATCGATTGACCAGCGTTATACAGCCAAGCGGTGGCCAGCTCAGCTTTACGAGTTTTACGATAGAGCACGAGCATTTGGCGATAAAGTTGTTGCATCACATAATTGCGTGCGCCGCTTGAGCGAATATCCTCGGTTGCGGCGAGCCGTTCTTCTAAAAAGCCAAATAGCTCAGCACTAGCTTGGCGTGATTCGCCCCAGAGTGGCACACCAACTCGCTGCATTTTTTGTAACAGGCTGATCGCCGCCGCCACACAGACGATCAACCCAGCCGCAACCCGCCAATCTTCCAAGGCCAAAGCCACAATAATCCCCAGCAGCAACAAGCCATTGCCGAGCAATTGAATAATAAACTGGGTGAAAAAGTTAGCTAAGGTCGTAACATCGCCGTCGATTCGCTCAATTAGTTCGCCTGGTGTTTTTTGATTGTGAAAACGACTATCCAAACCTAGGCAATGGGCGGTCAAGTCGGCGCGTAAGGCATTGGTTGCTGTCCAGCCAATTTGCTCGCTCAGATAAACCGCGCCGAGCGCTAAAAATTGCTGACCAAAGGCGATGCTCATAAAGAGCAGTGCCAAATTGGTCAGTTGCTCCAAAGGTTGAGCAGCTAGAGCCGAATCTAAAAATTGGCGCATAATTTGCGGATTAAGCAATTGCAAGCCGATGCCTATAAAAACTAAGCATCCCAAGCTGAGCACCCGCCCGCGCTGTGGCTTGAGATAGGTTGCCAGTAAACGACGATAACGCGCTAGCGGAAACTGCATTGCTTATTCCTTTGTGCTAGCCAAATAGGTTTGAACTACCTGTTGTAGAATGGCACAGCCTTGGGCAAGCAAGGCCGAATCAATGGTTAATGGTGGCATGATTTTCAGCACACTATCGCCACGGCCAACCCGCTCGATAATTAACCCTTGCGCAAAACATTCCTGCATAATCGCTTTTGAGGCCGCTGGGCCAAGTTCGGCGAAATCAATCCCCCAAACCAAGCCCTTGCCACGAATCGTCAAGCGCTGATCGAGCGGTAATAGTTGGGTTTGCAAAAAGGTTTCGAGTTGCTGAGCCAGCGTATGAATGGCCTTGCTGAATGTGTCAGTTTGCCAATAATCAAGTGCAGCGGTTGCCCCCACAAACGCCAATTGATTACCACGAAATGTACCAGTATGCTCGGCTGGCTGCCATTGATCATATTCAGGCTTGATCAAGACCAGCGCCATGGGCAAGCCATAACCGCTAATCGACTTGGAAAGCGTCACTAAATCGGGCACAATTCCAGCGTCCTCAAACGAGAAAAAGCTCCCAGTCCGACCACAACCTACCTGAATATCATCGCAAATCAACACAATGCCATGGCGATCACACAGATGGCGCAGGCCTTGGAGCCATTCGGTTGGGGCGACGTAAATGCCACCTTCCGCCTGAATTGTCTCCAGAATGATCGCTGCTGGTTTATCGAAGCCTGAATGGGTATCGGTCAACACCGTTTCAAGGTAATTTAATGAGTCAATTGCAGCTAGCGGGCCACGAGGATAGGGCAAAAAGTTGGTGTGCGCCAGTGGCACGCCAGCCGCAGCACGATGATCGGCATTGCCCGTGACCGCTAAACCACCGAGCGACAAGCCATGATAGCCGCCCATAAAACTGATCACGCTCGTGCGACCTGTGACTTTTCGCGCCAGTTTTAGCGCCGCCTCGACTGCATTTGCGCCAGTTGGCCCACAAAATTGAACTTTATAGGGCAAGTTGCGCGGCGCTAAAATAACCTGATTGAAACGCTCCAAGAAACTGCGTTTGGCACTAGTATACATATCCAAGCCATGCATAATTTGGTCGGATTCGAGATACTCAAGCAACACTTGTTTGATCTGCGGATTGTTATGGCCGTAGTTGAGTGCGCCCGCTCCAGCGAAGAAATCGATATAGGCGCGTTGTTGCTCGTTATACAGCAACGCGCCTTGCGCTTGGCGAAACACCGTTGGAAACGAACGGCAGTATGAGCGCACATTGGATTCGTATTGGTCGAACGCGGTGGTATTGATCGTCGTTATTTCACGTTGCATTGATGATGTTCCTTGTATACGATTTCGTTGGCAATGGTATCGATTGGCATGCCCTCACCCCCTCGCCCGCCGCAGTGGGTGAGGGCACGAGCACTGGTTGTTAACCCAATGACCTATTACACATAGCCCATAGCCCATAGCCCATAGCCCATAGCCTACAGCCATTATTTCTCTGCGCCTCGGCGTTAAAAATTTCTGACCCTATGCTCTCTGTTCTATGGCGTTTGCTAAAACCTGCACATAGGGCTGCCGCAGAATGCTGATATGATCGCCGCCAATCACCTGAACATGCAGATGTGGAATGACTGCTTGCCAGCGCTGAGCTGCCGCTGAGTTGGCTTGCGCTTGCAGCAATTGAACCGCCCCAAGGTATGTAGCAGGCTGGTAGTTTTGGATTGCTTGGGCATGGTTGGTAAAAACCGCATATAGTCGTTGCGTTAGATCGAATGGCAGATCAGCATCAATCAGGCGAGCCTGTTGGGCTTGTTGATAGAGTGCTGCTAATTGTTGCTCTTTAGGCAATGCTCCAATTGCAGGCCAAGCGATCTGTTGAGCAGCTAATGGATCAACATCAGCAAACAGATCGGCGGCGAAGCTCTGAATCAATGGGAAGGGATCAGCAGGTGGCTCGGCCAGAAAGCTATCGATCAAACTGAGCATGGATACCTGCTCACCAGTCAGTTGCAGTTGCCGCGCCATTTCAAGCGCAACCAAGCCACCAAACGACCAGCCAGCCAAACGATATGGCCCATGAGGTTGCAACTGCCGCAGCACTTGGCAATAGGCTTGGGCAATTGCCTCAACCGTGGTATGAGTTGTACCGCCGTCAATTCCAGGTGCTTGCAGCGCATACAGCGGTTGCTCAGGATCAAGCGTTGCGGCCAGCTCGCTATAACAGCCAACTGTGCCAGCAATTGCATGGACACACATCAGTGGCGCGCGCGAGCCTTGGGGCTTGATTGGCACAAGGAGGCTGGGCAGTGCCGACGTTGCTTGGTGCTGTTCCAATAATGCGGCAAATTCACGAATAGTTGGCGCTTCAAAAATCATGCGCAATGGTAAATCACGGCTATAATGCTGGCGCGTGCGCAGCATCACCCGCGTTGCCAAGAGCGAATGGCCGCCGCTGCTAAAGAAATTGGCATCAATACTGATTACGTCAAGTTTCAGTATTGATGCCCAAATTGTCGCTAAATCGGCCTCGGTCTGAGTCCGTGGCTCAACCAGCCTCGTTTGAAAGCCACAGTTGGCAAGATTCGGCGCTGGCAGTTGTTGGCGATCAAGTTTGCCATTACGATTGCGCGGCAATTGTTCTAAAACTACATATTGGTTTGGCAGCATGTAGCTGGGCAAACGCTGTTGGAGTGCAGTCTGCACAAGGCTTGTCAACTCGGGATTATCGATGGCCGGAACCACGTAGGCGACTAATTGTTGCTGCCAAGGGTGTACCGCCGCCTCGCGCAAACAGCTTAATTCTGCCAAGACCGCCTCGATCTCGCCTAGTTCAATTCGATAACCGCGCACTTTGACTTGTTGATCAGCGCGGCCAATGAAGTGCAACACTCCATCGGCAGTTTGGCGCACCAAATCGCCAGTACGATAGAGCCGACTGCCATTATCGGCAAACGGATTGGGTACGAACGCGCTGGCGGTACGGGCTGGATCATTCAAGTAACCCCGACCAACTCCGACTCCGCCAATATACAATTCGCCGACTGCACCCAGTGGCAGCAATTGCCAATTTGCATCAAGCACAAACACCTGCATATTGGCAACAGGCTTGCCGATTGGCATTGTGCTATGGCCTTCGGTCGCAGCAGTATCCAGCCGTTGCAAGGTCACATCATCGGCACATTCCGCCGGCCCATACGCATTCAACAACGGAATCTGCGGATAGTTGGCAAACCATTGGCGAGCCTGAACTGGTTGCAAGGCCTCGCCCGTGGGCAAAACCCAGCGCAAGCTGTCCAAGAATGCTTGTTCAGCAGGGCTTTGCAATGTCTCAAGCAAAGCCTGCAACAGGCTCGGTACAGGCTCGAAAATCGTGACCTGCTGCTCAGCCAAGCTTTGGGCTAACGCCAACGGGTCACGCATCGTCTGATCGTCAATGATTGCGACCGTTGCGCCAACCAGTAAGCCCGCCAACATCTGCCACACCGAGATATCGAAGCACTGCGAGGCGGTTTGGGCCACCACATCATGGGCTTGTAGTTCCAACACCTGATTCATCACCAACAGGTGGTTGAGCATGCCCGCCTGATCGATCATCACGCCTTTGGGTGTGCCCGTTGAGCCAGAGGTAAACAGGGTATAGGCCAATTGCAACGGTGAACTAATGCTCCCCTCGTCCGCCGTCGTGGGAGAGGGGTCGGAGGTGAGGGAAGATATCTCGATTAACTGGGGCTGATTGTGGAGCACAAGCAACGGCTGAACATGCTCAGCAAACCAATAGGCTAAATCAGGTTCGCAAACTAAGGCTGGAATCGCCAATCCCTGCAAAATCTGGGCGCTGCGTTGGGAGGGCCAAGCAGGGTCAAGCGGTAAATAGGCCGCTCCAGCGTAAAAAACACCCAAAACCGCAACCACAAAATCGCTAGTACGCGGCAGCAAAATTGGCACGAGGGTTTCTTGCATAACGCCATGTTGTTGCAGTTGGGCCGCCAACGCCATGGCCCGTTGCTGCAAAGCCTGATAGGAATATTGCTGATGAGTATCGCGCACCGCAATTGCGTCGGGCGTAGCCGCAACTTGCTTGGCAAAGCGTTCTAAGAACGTAGCCGCGCCAAAGTCGTGCTGGGTTTGATTACTTAGGTTGAATAAGGCTGTTTGAGCTTGCTCATCAAATAAGCTAATCGTGCTAAGCGCCTGATCAGGCGCTGCGGCACTTACACGCAATACCTGTTGATAATGCCCAAGCATACGCTGAATCGTGGCCTGATCATACAAATCGGTATTGAATTCAAACCAACCTTCCAATCCAGTTACGGTTTCAATCAAGGTCATCGTCAGGTCATATTTGGTGCTATGCGCCTCGGTATCCAGAAAGTGCAGTTTTAAATCGGCGATTTCATAATTAACCTTGGGCGTATTTTGCAGCACAAACATCACCTGAAACAACGAACCATAGCCTGCGCCACGGTCGGGCTGCAGCACCTCGACCAACTGCTCAAACGGCAAATCTTGGTGGGCATAGGCTTCGAGCGTGGTTTCGCGCACTTGCACCAAAAATTCGCGAAAGCTCAGGTGCAGCTGAACATCGCAACGCAGCAGCAGCATATTGACGAAAAAGCCGATCAAATGCTCAATTTCAACCCGATCACGATTGGCAATCGGCGAGCCAACCACAAACTCTTGCTGCTGGCTATAGCGGGCTAACACCAGCTGAAACGCTGCCAACAACAGCATAAACATTGTCGCATGTTCGCGTTGGGCCAGGTGTTGCAACTGCTCAGTCAATCCCTGATCAATGCTAAATGGCAAGGCTGCGCCACGGCCAGTTTCGTGTTTTGGGCGTGGTCGATCGGTTGGTAAGGCCAAGGTGGGCAAGCGTCCAGCAAATTGGTTTTGCCAAAAGGCTAATTGTTCGGCCAAAACCTCGCCCTGCAAATATTCACGCTGCCAATAACTAAAATCGGCATATTGCAATGCTGCTGGGGCTAAATCGAGCGCTTGGCCCGCAAGCAAGGCGCTATAGCAATGGCGTAATTCCTCAATAAAAATTGCCAGCGACCAGCCATCAAAAATCGCATGATGCAGATTGAGAATCAACACATACTGCTGTTCCGCCAGCCAGAGCAAACGCCCATACAGCAATGGGCCTTGCGCCAAATCAAAACGATGGGCACTATCGATCAGTAATTGTTGTTCGATAATTGAGCGTTGTTCAATTGATAACTGTTTGATTGTTGATACTTGTTCAATTGGTGTCAAATAGCGTAGATCGACGGTTGTTAAGTCAAAATCATGGTTGTCAGCAATCGCCTGGATCGGCTGATCGTTAAGCACTGGAAAGCTGGTACGCAGGCTCTCGTGGCGGGCAATCACCGCATTAAAGCTCTGCTGCAAGTATTCGACATGCAACGGGCCATCAATCTGCACTGCAAACAAAATATTGTAGGCGGGATTACCAGGCTCGAGCTGGTCGATAAACCACAAGCGTTCTTGGGCAAACGACAGCGGAACTGGAAGATTGGCTGGCCGAGGCCGAATTTGGTTTGGCACAACATGCTCAATGCCTGCTTCTTCAAGCAAATAGGCCAGCAACTGAAGGTCATCGGTCGAAAAGCCTTGGGGCAAGGTTTGGCTCATGGTTGGCTTGTCCTTCCTGCGGCCTTTTGCTGTAAGGCCTGTTTGGTGCTGGCACTCATGCTTTTAATCTGTTGTAGCGCGGCGGCAATTTTGTTGATTCGGCCTGCCTGAGGCTCATTTATCAACAAATGCTGGCTTAATTGGGCAATTGTTGGATAATCGAACAACATTCGAATACTCGTGGTTACTTGCAAAAGTTGTTGCATGCGCGAGACGACTTGGGTGGCGTTCAAAGAATGGCCGCCCATGCGAAAGAAATCGGCATGCACATTATCGATTGGTAAGCCCAAGGCCTCTTGCCACATATCAGCGAGCGTTTGCTCTAGCGCTGTTTGCGGCGGGGTGTCAATTGGCTGAACTGTGGGCAATGTGGTGGAATGCTGTGCCGTCCAATGATTAGCCAATTGAACAGCGCCAAGTGTGCTGGTAGGATGCTGCGCCATTTGGCTCAAAACTGCCTGAAAATCGGCGGCCAAAGCTTCAATCGATTCAGCGGCGAATAACTCGCTAGCATATTCCAGCGTTAGTTGATAGCCTGTTGCATCGGGCTGCACCAACAGAACTAAATCGGTTTTGCTGGCCTGAATCGGCGTAGCCAGTGCTTGAGCTGGCGCACCCAAAATTAAGGGCTGGCTGGGCGCATTTTGCAACACCAACAAACTTTGAATCAGCGGAATCTGCGGCTGGTTGCTGCGCTCATGAGCCAGATTGGCCACAATCTGCTCGAATGGCAAGGCTTGGTGTTCATACGCTTGTAAGGCAATCGCACGAGTTTGCTGCACGAGATCAAGCCACGTTTGCTCGGCAGTGCAATGCAGGCGCAAGGGCAAAATATTAATAAAAAAGCCAACGCACCGATCAAACGCTGCATGCTCACGTCCAGCGCTGAGCGTGCCAATGAGCAGATCGCTGCGCTGGCTGCGTTGATAGAGCACGGTTGCCCATCCCGCCAGCAACAGCATAAACAAACTAGCATTGTTGGCGTTGGCCAAGCCTTGTAATGATTGGATAACCTGCTGATCAAGTCGATAAGTTTGGCTGATGCCTAAGCCCTGAATTTGCGCCGAACGTGGATAATCGGTCACTAAGGCTGGCAGCGGATCAAGCTGGGCAAGCTGGGTTTGCCAATACAGTTGCAATTTGGCCAAGCTCGCCGAAGCTAATTGCTGATGTTGCCAAGCCACAAAATCAAGGTAATCGTAGGACTGGGTTGCAAGATTAATTGGTTGGTTTTGCTCTAAGCTGGCATACAGATGGCTTAATTCAGCCCACAGCACCCCCAACGACCAAGCATCAATAATGCTATGGTGCATAACCACCAACAAGCTGGCGTGGTCGGGGTGTTGGGCCAAACCGACCCGCAACAACGGGGCTTGTGCCAAATCAAAGGGCCGATCAAGCAACCTTAACATCCTGTCCAAACTTGCTTTTGGCTGAAGCTCAAGCTGCCAAACTGGCTTAGGCCTAATCGCTTGCTGAGGAACACCCTCGATTAGCTGAATACTGCTACGTAAGATTTCATGGCGTTCGATTAGCCTTAGCCAGCTTTGTTCAAGCGCAACCGGATCAAGCTGGGCCTCGATGTGCCATGCATGGATCACATTGTAGGCGGTGTTTGGGCGTAATTGCTCGGCAACCCATAAACGTTGTTGGGCGAACGAAAGCTGGTGCAATTGTGGAGTGCGCTGATAGAATTGAGGCTCATTCTGAGCAGAGGTTTGCTGCTGCTGATCGATTAATCGTGCCCAAGCTGCCAAGCTTGGTTGCTCAAACAAGCTCGTAACCGAAAGCTGAAGCCGCCAAACTTGCTCAATCCGTTTGAGCACTTGCATCACATTAAGCGAATGGCCACCAAGCTGCAAAAAATGGCTCTCGCGCCCAAGCTGTTGCACGCCCAAGACTTCGCGCCAAATTGTCGCCAAACGTTGTTCAGTTGGGCTTTGCAATGGCTGCTTAATCTGGGCATCAGGTCGCGGCAAGGCTGCCCGATCAAGCTTGCCATTGGGAGTTAATGGCAATTCGGCTAGTTGCACCCAAAAACTTGGTAGCATATAGCTTGGTACATGGTGGGCTAAGCTTGCACGTAAGGCTTCACAATCGATCGGCTGATTAGCAACCAAATAGGCGGTCAATTGTGGATCATCAGCGATCAGTGTAATTGGGTGAACCACGGCTGCCTGCAATGGTGCTAAGCGC
Organism: Herpetosiphon gulosus; assembly: GCF_039545135.1. Taxonomy (NCBI): domain Bacteria; kingdom Bacillati; phylum Chloroflexota; class Chloroflexia; order Herpetosiphonales; family Herpetosiphonaceae; genus Herpetosiphon; species Herpetosiphon gulosus. The sequence goes on from NZ_BAABRU010000040.1 coordinate 11,779, forward strand.
AGAATTTGGGCCTCAATCTCACCAAGCTCGATGCGAAAGCCACGAATTTTAACCTGCTGATCGTTACGCCCAAGGTAGCAAAGCTCGTTTGCCGCATTCCAATGAGCCAAATCACCAGTTTTATACATTCGTTCGCTGGGCGTGGTGGCCCATGGATTGGGCAAAAAACGTTCGGCAGTCAAATCGGGCCGTTGCAGATAGCCTTGAGCTACGCCTCGTCCAGCAATAAACAATTCGCCAATTTGCCCAGCCACAACAGGTTGATACTGGGCATCGAGGATAACGCAGGTTGTACCCGTAAATGGCTGTCCAATTGTTGGTGGCTGGCTTGAATTGCGCTCAACGAGCTGGTAGGTGGCATAGGTGGTAGCCTCAGTTGGCCCATATAAATTGAGCACCCGTTGAATATTTGGCTGCTGATACAGTTGCTGCGCTAATCGTAAGCTCAGCGGCTCGCCTGCAAGATTCACCGTGAGCACGCTGGACGGTAGTGCGTTATGATGCAACAGCGTTTGCACTGCCGACGGCACACTATTGATTAAACGAATCGGATGCTGCGAGTGGAAGATCGCTGGATCAAGCAGATTTTCCACCAGCACCAACGTACCACCACTAATTAATGGTAGAAAAATCTCGAAGATCGAAAGATCAAAGTTAATCGAGGTTGCTGCTAAAACTCCGGCGCGTTCGGCTGGGCTAAACGTGCTTTCAGCCCACGCCAAAAAAGTTAGCGCATTGGCATGGCTAATCAGCACACCCTTGGGTTGTCCGGTTGATCCAGAGGTATAGATGATATAGGCAGGGATTTGACTATGATAGCTGGGTTCACGCCCCGCCAAATCCTTCAGCCAAGGCTGATCAATCAACACACACTTAATAGTTGCAGGCAAGGCTGTTTGGCATGCCGTTTCGCTGATCACCAGCAGTGCCTTGGCATCGGCCAGCATAAATTGTAACCGTGCCGTTGGATAGGCTGGATCAAGCGGGAGATAGGTTGCGCCAGCCTTAAGAATTGCCAGCATCCACACGATGAGCTGTGGAGTGCGGTGCAAGCAAATGCCCACAACGCTCGCTGGTTGTACGCCCACATGTTGCAAATAGGCCGCTGCTTGGCTGGATTGTTGCTCAAGCTCGGCGAAGGTTAAGCCATAACCTGCGGGCGTTTGCACTGCCCAAGCGGCAGGTGTTCGGTTGGCTTGAGCAGTCACGAGTTGGGTAATATTCGAATAGCTCATTCGCCGACCGTCCGTTCTTGGCGCTTGGATGCTAAGGCTTGTTGGCGCTGCTCAGGCGTAGCTTGCTTGAGTTTTTGCACGAGCTCAGCGATTTTGGCAGTTTGACCAGGCTTGGTTTCTTGGTGTAATAAGGCTTGTTCAACGCCGCGAATGGTTGGTTGGGCAAACAGGCTGCGCAAACTCAAATTGACCCGTAACAATTCACGGATACGGGTCAGCACCAAAACCGCATTCAACGAATTACCGCCAACCTCGAAAAAGTTTTGATCAATGCTGATAATTGGTTGCTGCAAAATCTCTTGCCAAATTGCTGCAATCAGCGCCTGAATCGGATTATTCGGGGCAATACTCGGTGCTTGACCAAACGTTACGTTAAGTTCTACTAGCAAACGGGCATAATCGCGCTTGCCATTGTTGGTAAGTGGCAGATGTTCGCACAGCAACCAAAGATTGGGTTGCAGATAGTGCGGCAATTCGTGAGCCAGCGCTTGGCGCAGTTGCTCAATACTAAGTGTTGGCTGATTTGGCACAACCCAAGCTACCAAGCGCTCGTGTTGATCGAGCTTTTGCACAAATGCCCAGCAATCGGCAACTCCCGCTTGGCGACAAATTGTTTGTTCAAGCTCGCCAAGCTCAATCCGAAAGCCACGTACTTTGACTTGCTGATCGCCACGTCCAAGGTACTCCAACTCGCCAAATTGATTGATCCGAGCCAAATCGCCGCTGCGATAGAGCCGTGCACCAGTGCTTGACCATGGATCAGGTACAAAGCGTTGGGCCGTCAATGCCGCTTGCTTGAGGTAGCCCCGCGCCAAACCCGCCCCCCCTACGTAAATCTCGCCGACTACACCTTGGGGCACAAGTTGGCCATGTTGGTCGAGCAGATACATGGTTAAATCGGCGATTGGTTGGCCGATTAGGCTAGCTTTTGCAGCGATCAAATCATCAAGTTTAAGCCAACGCTCGGTCACATGCACCGTGGTTTCGGTGATGCCATACATATTCAGTAGTTGCGGTGCAGGCACAGGATAGGCTTGATACCAAGCGGCAAGGCTAGCTAGATCAAGTGCCTCGCCACCAAAGATGATCAAGCGCAAGGCCAAGTTTGCCGCTACAACTGGAGTAAGTTGGGGCAAGAGTTGGCGAAAAGCCGAGGGCGTTTGATTAAGCACGGTTATCGATTCATCTGCCAATAATTGGCTGAATTCTTCGGGTGAGCGGGTTGCGCTACTTGGCACAACAACCAAGCGTCCACCATACAGCAATGCCCCCCAAATTTCCCACACTGAGAAATCGAAGGCATATGAATGAAACAAGCTCCAGACATCATTAGCATCAGGTTTAATGGTAGCAACCGTCGCCTCGAATAGGCGCAGCACATTGGCATGGCTCAACAACGTGCCTTTGGGCTGACCAGTTGAGCCAGAGGTATAAATGATATACGCTAGTTGGTTGGGGTAGATTGTTGGTAAGTGAACTGGATCGTGGCTTGGGAGTTGATCAAGGTTGAGGGTCTTGGTTGATTGTAAATTAATACTGTGCAACAGACTATTTTGAGTAACAATTAAGTTGATCTGAGCATCGGCCAGCATCCATTCAATGCGACTTATAGGCAACTGAGGATCGAGTGGCAGATAGGCTGCCCCAGCCTTGAGAATCCCCAAAATGCCGATAATTAATTGCGGCGAACGTTCGCACAACAAGCCAATTGGTTGTTCGGGCTGCACGCCTTGAGCCAACAGCGCATAGGCCAGCTGATCAGAAGCTTCGGCCAATTGCTGATAGCTGAGCTGTTGATCAGCATAACTCAGGGCGCTTGCTTGGGGCGTTGCGCTTGCTTGGTGGCTAAAACGTTCAACCAGACTGGTATTGATCGGGTACGTTTGGTGCTTTGAATTCAGCACATTCAATAGATTGGTTTGTTCAGGCTGCTGCAATAATTCGATCTGCACGATTGCCGTATCTGGCTCAGCCACCAACTGCGCCAAAAATTGAGCATAGTGCGCAGCAAATTGGCTGGCAAACTGCTGCGATAACTGGTGCGGATCATAATTTAGCTCGCCCGTAATCTGCCCCGCCTGCTCAAACAAAATCAGGCTAAGCGGAAATTGCGGCGCTTGGTGGACAAACGCATAGGGTTTGATCAGCAAGTTTGGAGCTTCAAGTTGGCCAGTTGGCATATTTTGTAGGGCAAATAACGCTTGAAATAAGGGTTGTTGATCAAGTTTGCGCTCAGGCTGCAAGGCCTCAACCAACAGTTCAAACGGCAATTCTTGGTGGGCATAGGCCACCAAGCTAGTTTGGCGTACCCGCTCCAACAAGTGGCGAAAACTAGGCAGGCCACTTAAATCGGCTCGTAGCACCAAACTATTGATCAAACAACCAAGCAATGGCTCAGCTTCAGGCCGCAAACGCCCAGCAATCGGCGAGCCAACCGCAAAATCATTTTGTTGCGTATAACGACTTAACAGCGCGAAAAAGCCCGCCAATAAGCTCATAAACATGGTCGTGCCATGGGCTTGGTTCAGGCTCGCCAATCGCTCGACCAAGGCGCGATCAAGCTGAATTGGAATGCTGGTTGACACCATTTGCGCGGAATTTTGGGGTTCGTAAGGCAACGCCAAATTGGGTAAATCGGCCAATTGTTGTCGCCAATATGTCAGCAATTGCTCTAGCCTAGCTCCCTGCAATTGTTGGCGCTGCCAGACTGTCAAATCACGATATTGCACTGGCAAAGCGGGTAGCTGATGCGGTTGTTGGCATAATAATGCTCGATAGATGTGGGCTAGCTCGTTGATCATAATGCCAATCGACCAGCCATCGCTAATCCAATGGTGTTGTACAACCAAAAGAATATGATGTTTTTCTGCCAAACAGACTAAAACGCAGCGCAATGATGGTGCAATTGTCAAATCAAACGGTGCTTCAAAGGCTGCTAATAACATATGCTGGCATTCAGCCGCTGGATCGTTGGCAGAACGCAGGTCATGAAAAGCCCAAGGCAACTGCCAATTAACGGCAACCTGTTGCAATGGCTGAGCATCCTGCCACAGCACATGGCTACGTAAAATTGTATGGCGTTCGATCAGTTGCTCGAAACTCAACTGCAAGGTAGCCCGATTCAACTCGCCGTTGAGTTCAATCGCTGCCGGAATATGATAGGCCGTGCTGGTTGGGGCAAATTCATGCAAAAACCACAGCCGTTGCTGGGCAAAACTTAGCGCCACAGGCTGATCGTGCTCAAGCTTTGGAATCGGCGCAAATTGGTTGGACTGAGTTTGCCCCAAAAACTGACATAGCTCAGCCTTGTGCTGACGTAGCTGGCTTAATAGTTGCTCGGTTAGTGCACCTGACGGGGCATCGTAGCATAAACGCTCACCTTCAAGCCAAATCCGAATATCGGCTGCCCGTAATTGGGCCAACAGTTGCCACATGATTAAATTGCTCCTTGTTCGCGGGCTTGGGCTGGGGCTTGATTTGCGTGTTGCGCCCAGCGCAGGAGATCAAGCACATGAGCGAGTTGTTCAATTGTGGGTGCTTCAAACACACTCCGAATCGGCAAATCGAGCTGCCAATGCTGGCGAATTTGGCTGACCATGCGGGTTGCCAACAGCGAATGGCCGCCAAGTTCAAAGAAATTCTGATTGATGCCAACCTGTTCGCGTTGCAAGATCGCCGCCCAAAGCTCGGCCAATTTGGCCTGATCGGCAGTTTTGGGAGCGATAATCAGCTGCTCAGCGGTTTGCAGCTGGGGAATTGGCAAGCGCTGACGATCTAATTTGCCATTGGCGTTCAGCGGCAATTGGCTCAACCAACAATAGCCGCTTGGTTGCAGATAGTGCGGCAAGCGTGCTTGGACAAAATCATGCAGCACCTGATCGGCGACTGGTTCAGTTTTCGCGACCAGATAGGCGATCAAACGCGCTTGCTCAGCAGCACCAACCACAGCAACCGCAACCGAATGCAGCGCTGGATGCTGCAATAAACAGGCTTCGATCTCGCCTAGCTCAATCCGGAAGCCGCGAATTTTGACTTGCTGATCGCTACGCCCAAGGAAACTCAATACGCCTGCTTGGTTGTAGCGGGCTACATCGCCAGTGCGATACATTCGCGCCCCTGGCTCGCCCCACGGATCAGGCAAAAACATGCTGGCAGTGCGTTGCGGATCGGCCAAATAACCCCGACCAACCGCAATCCCAGCGATATATAACTCGCCTGCCACCCCGATCGGCACTAGTTGTAAGCTGGCATCAAGCACATACGCCCGTACATTGGCGACTGGTCGGCCAATTGGGATGGCGTGCTGCGGTAGCTCAGCAGCACTTGCAATCGGCCAAAGCGTCACATCATCGGCGCATTCAGCCGGGCCATAGGCATTGATCAAGGGAATGTGGGGATAGTGGGCAAACCATTGTTGGGCTAGCTCGCGCGGCAAGTTTTCGCCGGTTGGCAACACCCACCGCAAAGCAGCCAAACTTGGGGTTTGCTCAAGGCTAGCGATCGTTTCGAGCAGGGCTTGAACAAGGCTTGGTACTAGCTCGAAGATCGAGACTTGGCTTGATGCCAATTCAGCTAACAAGGCCTGGGGGTCACGCATCGTTTGATCATCAATAATTTGCATACGAGCGCCAACCACCAGCGCCGTCAGCAACTGCCAGACCGAAATATCAAACGATTGGGCGGCACTTTGGGCAATGCAATCAGCTTGGGTTAGGGCCAAACGCTCGATCATTACGTCAACATGATTCAACATGCCAGCATGATCGATCATCACGCCCTTGGGTGTGCCAGTCGAACCAGAGGTAAACAGCACATAGGCTAAATCACGATCATGCAATTGCGCAAAGCCTGATGCGGTTTGCTCGTAGCCCAAAGCCTGAGCCAAATCGAGCTGTTGCGGATAACCTTCAGCAGAGGCATCAGTTAGCAACCAATCGACATGCTGCGCAAGTTGCTGTTGGCGTTGCAGCGGGTGTTGTGGATCGATCGGCAAATAGACCGCGCCCAATTGCAAGATTGCCAACAACGCTGCGACAAATTGCGGGCTGCGCTCGGCTCGTAGGCCGACAATTTGCTGGCGTTGCACCCCGTGATCGCGCAAATAGCCTGCAATCGTTTGGCTGGCCTGTGCCAAATCGAAGTAACTCCAACGTTGCTCACGCCATGCGACGGCGATGCTTGTTGGCTGAGCTGCAACATGCTGGTAAAAACGTTCAAGCAACGAGCTAGTTTGGCGCGGTGCTGCGGTTGCGTTCCAATCAGCCAAGGCTTGGATTTCGCTTGGATGTACAATTTTGAGTTGACCAAGCCTTACTTTGGGCTGAGCCAAGATTGCGGCGAGGCTTAGTTGGAGATAATCGAGCATGCGCTGGCTGGTAAGCTGGTTGATATAGCCTTGCTCATACATCAACTTAAAGGCCAGTGCATCACCAGGCACAGCAACCAGCGTCAAAGGATAGTTGGTTTGCTCGCGCGAAGGAACTAAATGCAACTCCAAATCGCCTAAACTAGCCAAATTACTGCTGCTCACCGGATAGTTTTCAAAGACCAAAATACTTTCAAACAGCGGGCTATTGCGTGGCAGTTCGCTGCATGCCTGAATTTCCACCAATGAACTGGCCTCGTAACTGCGCACAGCACTCTCTTGGGCTTGTAAGGCTTGCAACCAATTAAGCACTGGCTGCTGCAAATCAAGCTTAACTCTGGTGGGCAGTGTATTCACGAACATCCCGACAATCTGCTCAACTCCGGCCAAATCGGTTGGGCGGCCAGCCGTGGTTGTCCCAAACACAAGATCGTGTTGCTGGCTATAGCGTGCCAAAACCAAGGCCCATGCTGCTTGCAACAGGCTATTCACGGTTAGGCCATGCTCACGAGCAAAATAGTGAAGCTGCTGGGTTACAGTAGGATCAAGCTGGAGCCAACTCGCGCCATAGTGCCGTTCAGCGTGGGACGAGCCAACCCGCTCAAGCGCCAAACTGGTTGGAGCAGTAAAATCGCGCAATAATTCACGCCAAAATGCTGTAGCTTGTTGATCATTATGTTGAGTCAGCCACTGGATGTAGCGCTGATAGGGAATTTCAGCTGCAAGCTTAAGCGTTTGCTGGTTGACTTCAGCTTGATAATAGCGGAACAAGCTATCCAAAATCAGCGGCAAACTCCAACCATCGATCACCAAGTGATGATTCGTCCAGATGCAGCAATAGCGTTGTGGCCCACGTTCAAACAAGGCCACGCGCATCAACGGCGCGTGGGTTGGCTCAAAACCGCGGGTGCGATCAGCCTGCAAATAGGCTTCGAGCAGCTGTTCTTGTTCAAGGCTATGCGTGGGTAACTGTTGATAATCGAGCGTGATTGCGGCTTGGCGCAGCACCAATTGCAGCGGCTCAGCTAAATCTTGCCAAACAAACGCGGTTCGCAGCATACTGTAATGGGCAATTGTTCGATTCCAAGCAGCACTAAATGCTGCCTGATTGAGCTTTCCCGTGATTTCAAACTGCATTTGGGTAATGTAATCGCCAGCCTCTGGCGCATACAAGCGATGGAACAAAATGCCCTGTTGCAGCGACGAAAGTGGGTACAATTGCTCAAACGGCGGGTACAATTGCTCAATCTGGTCAAGCTGGGCTTGACTAATTTGCGCCAAAGGAAAATCGGCAGGCGTAAAGCTTGGTTGGGTTTGTTGGCAACAATGCTCAATCAGCCTAACTAAGTTATTGAAAAATCTCTCAGCCAAGCGTTCAATTGTTGCTGCTGAATGCAGATGTTGGCTATACGACCATTCGATCTGCATGCGGCCCGCCAAAACTTGACAATTGATCGCCAATAGTTGTTCGCGCCGCCGCTGCGGCAACACGGCGCTTCCCGTCGATTCAGGCGCAGCGCTGAACAATTCGCTTGCTTGGAGCGTTTGATCAAGCTGACCAAAATAGTTAAAGCTGATCGCTGGGGTTGGCATGGCTTGCAACGCCGCATCAGTAGAGCGCAACAAGCCATAGCCGATGCCACGCTCTGGAATTGCGCGAACCTGTTCTTTAATTTGTTTGATCAGGTTTTTGGGGCTTGATTGCTGTGGCAGACTTAACTTTACTGGAAAGAGCGTGGTAAACCAGCCCACAGTTTGCGAAAGATCGAGCGGTTGATCAAGCTCCTCGCGACCATGACCTTCGAGTTGTAGCACTACATCAGTATGTCCGTTCCAATCGGTAATAGTTTGGGTTAAGGCTGCTAGCAATAGTTCGTTGATCTGGGTCTGATAGGCCTTGGATGCTTGTTGAATCAAGGCGGTGGTGTTGGCCTGGCTCAGGTGCTTGGTGATTGTAGTAACGCTAGCATAATCGTTATGTCCAGTTGTGTAATCAACTGGCACACTTGCGCTGCTGGTTTGGGCTAGCCAATATGCACGTTGCTGCTGCAATTCGGCGCATTGGGCATAGCGTTGTAACGCAGTGGCCCATTGGGCAAAATCGACAGCTGGTTTGGTTAATCGTTGGTTTTGCAATGCATGGGCGAGATCTTGAATGATAATCCGCCACGAAACTCCATCAACCACCAAGTGATGCATGACTAACAGCAAGCGGACAGGCTGATCATCAGGCATAGCGATGGATGCAACTCGCCACAGTGCTGCTTCAGCCAGATCAAAGGGCCGTTGCAACTGTTCAGTTGTGGCCGCAAAAAGTGCAGCAAGCTCAATCGGATTGAGGTTTTGAGCATTAATCTGCTCAAATTCAACCAGCGGCGCAGCATCAGCGGCCACAAATTGCTGCCAACCTTCAGTAGTACGGCGATAGCGCAAACGCAAACTAGCGTGCAACAGCGCAACTTGCTCGACTGCCACACGTAGTAGTGCAGGCTCTACGGCCTGATTAAGTTGTAAAAAGAGCACCTGATTAAACTGGCTGGGATTAGTTGGATCATCGAGGAGCCAGCGCTGAACTGGGGTCAGTGGCACGATTTGTCCAGCAGACAATTCGCTTTGGGCAACCTCAATTATTGCGGTTTGCGCTAGAGTTGCCAGTTGGGCAATCGTTGGCTGCTCAAACAATTGGCGCGTGGTCAGGCCAATGCCAGCCCGATTGGCGCGAGCAATCACCTGAATGCTCAAAATTGAATCGCCGCCCAACTGAAAAAAGTTATCGTGAATGCCCACATTTGGTACTTGCAAGGTTTGCTGCCAAATTGCTGCGAGCTGCTGCTCAAGCGGGTTGCGTGGAGCAATTTGGGTTTGCTGCTCATGCTGGGTTGCAAAATCGACGACTGGCAAGGCCGCACGGTCAATTTTGCCATTCGGCAAGCGCGGAATCTGCCCAAGCGGCACAAACGCCGCTGGCAGCACACAATCCGGAAGATACTCGTCTAAATACTGGCGCAACGTTTCGCTGAGCGCATCAAGCGTTATTGGCTCTGACACAGTTGGCATCGCTTTCTGAAATCTATGTATGAGGGAAGCCTAGAGGGGGAGCTTCCGCAAAAACACACCTCGTCCAAGCGATTATTCTAGCGCGATCTAGTTCAAAAATCGGTATCGAATCACGCAGCAATCATGTCAAATTCAACACCAAAATCACGGCTTGAAAGCAGCAACAAGCTCGTGGTATAGTGGCTTATATACACCATTTGGTGCTATGAGGGTTTTGGTGAGGAATCCATGAATACAACCAACCTCAAGCAGCTCTTAGGCTTACTCGAAGCTATTGCTGCCAATCCTATGATCTTTCTTGGAACAACCGATCTCGTTCAAATCGATTTTGCTTTGCAGACAATTTGGCTTACCAGTACAACTCTTCAAGTTCCCATGGATCGCAAACTGTATGCGCAGATAGTCCAAGAGGCTGGCTGGAACTATAATGGTGGAGAGGTGTTGGCCGCCCTACGTAAAACAACTTTAAATAATCAAGAGATTAGCCACGAATTGCTCCGCTTACACATTTTGTTAGTTCAACAGATGATCAACAGCCTAGAGCAAGATTAATTAATGATATAAGCGTGGCCCACACTGCTCAGTGTGGGCCACGCTTAAGTACTCAGCTTAAGTACTCAATGCCCGCTCAATCTCGATCCTATTGGCCAAGCAGTAATAGGGCTTAACTGTAAATTCCCCATGCGCATCAAGCTTAAATTCAAAGGACGCTCCTCTGACATCATGGCTGTGCAACCAAACACGATATCCAAGGAGCGTCCATGACGAGCACAAAAAACTCGGGGGCATGAACTGCTCTGGCGAACAGCAGCACACGGCGATGCCGATCAGCCAAGGTTGAGAGTTTGAAGCCGAAGCACCCACAGTAGGAGCCGTCAGCCCCTGAGACCGCTGCCCCGAGTTTTTAGCGCTCGTATCGTCTCAACGGATGTGGTGAGTTCGTTTTCGTGCCTGCAGCGCTGACGAAGTGTCCCAACCGTGGCCCTCGCGGGGTCAAATCAATGTCCTGATCCTCCAGCAACTGGCCTAAAAAACCGTTCGACCAGTTCGCATAGCATTCAAGTTGTAGGAACAATTTGCCCGTGATGGCTTTGCGGGTCTCGAAGATCATCGCACCCGGACGATCGCCCATCCCACCTCGCAACTGACGCTCCCGCTGCTCAAAGAAGTGCTTGATTTACAACAGGAATATCCGCGAGCAGTGCGCTTCCGCCTCCACGGGATTCTGACCCAACACCATGGCGATACCGCACCAAGTGAACGCACCGTTGGCCGCGCCATGGCCCAAAACCTGTCAATTCCACGGAGCACCTGGCCAATGGCCAGCGTCACCACCGCCCGCCACCACCCATCCACCGGTTCCGCTGCCCTACCAACCGACCTATCCCCATCGGATACCCGATGGGTGATTGGTTTTGGATATTCGCTATCTGGTCAAACTCGATGGTCAATGGGTCTATAGCCTGTGCATTCTTGAAGGCTATTCGCGCAAGATTGTCGGAAGTCTGGTCAGTGCCTATCAAGACGAATTAGCCATCCTCCAAGTCTTGTATGCCGCCGTGAATGAATATGGCGCTCCAGCAGGCATTGTCTCGGATAACGGGGCCGTCTTTATGGGTGCACTTTATCGCACGTTTCTCCAAGCATTGGAGATGACACCGTGTTACATTGCCAAAGGCGAACCATGGCAAAACCTGATTGAGGCGCAATTCAAGATCCAGCTGCGTCTTGCGGATGTCAAATTCCAGGGTGTCACAACGTTGCGTGCAATCCAGCACCTCCACCAGCAGTTTGTGGAAACCTTCAATACCACGCCGCCGCAATTGGGCACATCGCGAGCGAACCGATGGGCGAGCAACGCCAACGATGGTGCTGGTGAGTGGGGTGTTGGCCGGCTGTGGGCAGGGTACTGCGACAGTGGTCGTGGAATCAGCGACCGTGCCCACGTTGCCCCTCGTGCCGACGGTGGTGTTGAGCGGGGCGGCGGCACTCCACGCCACGAGTACGACCGTCGCCGCCACTCGTGCGCCGATCCAGACGGCGTTTGCGCGTGACGAACAGGCCACTATGGTCGCAGAGCAGTATCTGACCCTGCGTGAGGCCTTTGCGCGGGGCGGCATCCGCGAGCGTGGAACAGCATGGGCCAGCGATGCCGTGCTGGTCGATGCTGGGATTGGCTACCGCGAGAGGGTCGCGATCAGGACGGGATGTTTGCGGTGTCCGACCCCATTCCGACGCTCCAGTCGCCCCCCACCATGCCATGGACGGAAGCTACGGAAGCTGCGGTGGTGCAGGTCTTTTGGCCCACGCCACGGGCGGGTGCGCCGCTTAGGAAGGGGTTAATGGGATAACCTATGATGTGGTCCTGAACGTATAGACATGTATGCTATCATACCTATACGGGAAAGGAATCCACCAATGACACGGCAAAACCCTCGCACCTTTACGGCGGAATTTCGCCAAATGGCCATCGAT
>NZ_BAABRU010000041.1 GCF_039545135.1 Herpetosiphon gulosus
CGCCGTTGGGACAGGTGGAATAGGCTGTGGACGTAAGACCATAGGATGCCTCCGCTCCAGATAGCGATGAATTGAGGTCATGATAGAGTGCCCTGTCAATGGACAAGGACTTACCCAACAGCGTCCAGGTGTCGCATTCTTCCTGCAACCCATTACGGAACACCTAGCGACACTCGAACAAGAGTTGGAGGCGCAGATTGTTGCCGTAAACACGCGGATTACCACGGGCGAGAATCCCCATCTGCACGTTAAGGCGAAGGCACGACGCAAACGACCGAATTGGACGCTCCATTATCCAAAAGGAAGTGAGGCCATTAATCATCCCCTGTTTGATTCCTTACGCCAAGTCAATATTGGCAATGTGCTCGACTTTGCGAATCACCACTGCCACGTCGCGCAATCGTTTGACCATATTATCAATCGTCATACGAAACATGCCGTTGATGCCCAAGCCCTGCACGCCTGTTTAATTGCCTGGGGAACCAACATGGGTCTTGGTCGCATGGGCGAGATCTCAGATCTGAGTTATCAGACACTGGCGACCACCTCGGACAATTTTATTCGCCTAGAAACGCTCAAGGCTGCAAATGATCGTGTCTGTAATGCGATCGCGACCTTACCAATCTTTCGTCACTATGACCTCGACGATGTGGTGCATTCGAGTAGCGATGGGCAAAAGTTTGAAACACGCCGACCGACCATCAATGCTCGGCATTCACCCAAATACTTTGGACTCAAAAAGGGTGTGGTTTCCTATTCTCTGGTTGCCAATCATATTCCAGTGAATGCGAAAATTATCGGGGCACATGAGCATGAGAGCCATTTCGTCTTTGATTTGTTGTTTAACAACAGTACGGAGATCCAGCCCGATATCCATTCGACGGATACGCATGGCACGAATCAAGTCAACTTTGCCCTGCTCCATTTGTTTGGTTATCAGTTTGCTCCACGGTATGAGGATCTGCCAGGGCGCGTCAAGACGGGTTTATACGGCTTTCAGCATCCAAACCAGTATGGCGATCTGGTAATCAAGCCTATTCGGAAGTTGAATACCGCCCTGATTATCGACGAGTGGGATAATCTGCTCCGAATTTTTGTCTCGCTTGCGCGGAAAACCACAACCCAAAGCATTATTGTAGGGAAACTAAATGCCTATGCACGTCGCAACAAAACCCGACGCGCACTGTGGGAATACGATAATATTTTGAGTAGCCTCTATATGTTGCGCTACATTGACGTACCAGCATTACGGCAAAATGTACAACGAGCACTCAATCGAGGAGAAAATTATCATCAACTGCGCCGAGCGATTGCGTATGCCAATTTTGGAAAATTACGGTTTAAGAGTGAGGCAGAGCAACAGGTCTGGGGTGAATGCAGTCGGCTACTCACCAACTGTCTTATTTACTACAACACAACGATCCTCTCGCGCCTTTTAGAACAGAAACAATCAATCGGTGATCATGCTGGTGTGACCCTGATTACTCGGATTGCCCCCGTTGCTTGGCAGCACATTAACTTTTATGGACGTTACGAATTCACCCAGGCTGCTGTGCCAATCAATCTCGATGCGATTGTAAGCATGCTTGCTCAGCACCCAATACCCGCAATGAGTGATGCGGCCTGAGAGTATAAGGTCGCACCTTTACTTTAAGGGATGGAAATTCCGTGCCAGCAATAATGAATAGAAGAGAACACGAGCAAATTTAAGTTTGCTTATTCGAATCGTGAGGGAATTTTATGCATATTCAACGTGTTACCATCAAAAACTTCCGAAACTTCCAAAATCTTAATGTTGAGTTTGGAGAACACGGAATGTGTCAAGCACGGTGAAACAGATGACAACGGAGTAAACGGACTATTAAAGAAGGATTATTCACGCAATACTGCCGCGATCGACGGATCAACTGGCCCGACTGGACGGTTAATCCACACGGCTTCCGGCACACGTGGTGGGCGCGGTGTTCCCCGCACAAAACGTTCGGGGTGGGCCGCATAGGCCGTCGCCAGCACCTGCTGCCGCGCCGTCGTCATGGCGGTGGCCTGGCCACGATGCACCACGGCTGGCGGCAGCAAGCCAATCCCACTGTGGCAATGGTCGTGGTTGTACCACTGCACAAACACCCGCATCCACGCCCGCGCATCGATGAGACTGCCAAACCGATCCGGAAAATCAGGCCGATATTTGGTGGTCTTGAACTGCGCTTCCGAGTAGGGATTATCGTTCGAGACATGCGGACGGCTATGGGTTTTGGTCACGCCCAAATCGGCCAATAACTGGGCCACGGGCTTGGCGGTCATGGCACTACCATTGTCGGCATGCAGCGTGAGTTGGTTCGGCTGAATCCCCTCGCGATGATAGGTTTCGGCAATACACTGCTCGGCCAAGGCCGCCGATTCGCGCTCCATCACCATCCAGCCCACAATGCAGCGGCTGAACACATCCAGAATCACATACGCATAGAAGTATGACCAGGTAGTTGGGCCTTTGAACTTGGTGATATCCCAACTCCAGAGCTGGTTTGGCCCCGTGGCCAACAATTCCGGCGCGGCATAGGTCGGGTGGCGCAGTTGGTTGCGGCGTTCACGAACTTCGCGATGGGCGGCCAAAATGCGGTACATCGTGCGCCAATGGCACAGATAGGTTCCCTCGTCGAGCAAGGTCGCGTAGATCTGGCGTGGCGTGCAGTCGGCAAAGCGATCACTGTTGAGCACCGTGCGAACGTGGGCGACCTCATCGGGCGTGAGCGCACGGGCGGGCCGACGACGCGGAGCCGCCGTAGGAGCGGGATGGGCGGTACGATAGACGGCGCTGCGCGGGACACCGAGTGCCCGACAGGCAGCCGCAATGCCCACCGTGGGAGCCAGCTCAGCCACCGCCGTGATTAATCCTGTGCGTCGGTCGGCGGCGCTGGGAGCGTGATCCCCAACAGGGTTGCAAGCTTTTTTTGGACATCAATGATCACCTCGGCTTGGGACAGTTTGGCCTGGAGCCGCTGGTTTTCGCGGCGGAGGCGAGCCAGTTCGGCGGTCTGGCGCTGGGCTTCGGGCGTGGGTGCGGCTTTGCGTTTGGGGGTGAGTGCGGCCAGTTCGCCCTCGGCGCGTTGTCGTCGCCAGCGGGCGAGGTGCGAGGAGTAAATCCCCTCACGGCGCATCAAGGCACCAAGTTCGCCGGGGGCGCAGGCATCGGCAGCGGCCAGAATGCGCAGGCGGTCGCGGGCACTCCAGTGGGTGCGGGCGGCTTTGGGTCGCACTTCGGGGTCATGGGTCGATTGGTCGGGCGTTGATTTTTTGCTGGCCATGAGAACTCCTTCCGGCCCTCGACTTAAGATCATAATCCCAGATCTGTCTCACCCATGTTAGCACAGAGGGCATGCGGTCATTGTCGGTGAAAACAAGATTGGCAAGAGCAATTTCTTATTCGCGCTACGGTTACTGCTTGATTCATCACTTCCAGACACCGCGAGAATGCTCCGTCTTACCGACTTTTGGGAGGGTCTTGGACAGCCACTCCCCGACGATGCTGTTATCCATATTAGTGTTGACCTCGCTAATTTTCAGGATAATGATGATTTAAACGCAATACTCTCCGATTACATAATTAGGACAGATCCATTGCCCTATGTTGCTCGTTTAAATTACGTCTTCCGTAAGATTGCAGGTAGGGATGATGATGAAGCATCGGTTTCACAATACGGATTTCATCTCTATGGGGCTGACGATGAGACGCGCAAAATAGATGTTAGACAAAGACGTTGGATGCCATTTGATCTTTTGCAAGCACTACGTGATGCTGAGAACGACCTCTCGACTTTCCGCCGTTCACCACTCCAGCCCCTCCTAAAACGCGCCTTTGCTCAAATTCCGTCTGATCAACTTACTAGCATTTCTACATCCATTCAAGAGGCTCAGAACAAGTTATCTTACAATGAACATATCAGTGAATTAGAAACACGCATTATTACAAAGCTTACTGCGATGACTGGCCCCATCCATGCGATCGCGACAACCCTGCGTGTTGCTTCTGCACGATCAGATGCACTCATGCGTGCTATTCGGCTCTATATAGATGAAGGAGTTCGTGATATAGGCGAGGCGAGTTTGGGGAGTGCAAACCTCCTCTACATTGCGCTCAAGACATTAGAAATTCAAGAAGCGCTGGACCAACGGGAGAGACATCATTCATTCTTTGCAATTGAAGAGCCAGAAGCCCACCTTCATCCACATCTACAGCGCTTGGCGTATCGACACTTCCTACGATCACGGTATGTTCGAGAAGATTCCGAGATTCAACATTCACAGCAGACCATTCTAATGACGACTCACTCTCCACATATTGTCAGTATTTCACCATTACGCTCCCTTGTTCTGATGAAACGCAATATCAAGGGGGATGCAACCATTGCAGTATCAACCGTAGGGATCGATTGGGATAATAGCGAAGTGGCAGATCTAGAACGGTATCTTGAAGTAACGCGGGGTGAGATCCTTTTTTCAAGAGCTGTCTTGCTTGTGGAAGGTGATGCTGAAGAATATATTATTCCTGTATTGGCACGTTTGCTAGGATATGATCTTGATGAACAGGGTATCTCAGTGTGTTCAATCTCTGGGACGCACTTTGAACCCTACATCAAACTTCTTGGGCCTAGAGCACTTAATATTCCTTTTGCTATTATTACAGATTTTGATCCAGCAAAGGATGATTCAGAGACTTCACGCCACGTAAATGGCCCACAACGAGTACGGAAATTACTGGATATACTATGCCCTGAAAATGATCACACAACATTATCTGAGAAACAGTGTCTCACTAAAGGTCAAGAGAATGGGATTTTCGTTAATGAATACACACTAGAGGTAGATCTATTTCAGGCTGGTGGTCATGATGCTATCTGTAAGACAATTATCGAACTTAGCACCAACGGAGCGGCTCGTAAGCGTGCAGAAGCTTGGCGTACAAATCCATCGATCGTAGATATAGAGTGGTTATTAAAGGATATCACTGGTATTAGCAAAGGCCGCTTTGCTCAAAATCTTTCGAGACGTTTATCGCAAGATAGTTGCCCTGAATATATTAAAAATGCTATTTCGTACCTTGTAGGTAAAGCATTATGAATAGACGACCACAATATTATATAGAAGCCGAAACGCTACGGGCAAATTCGGCTCAATGGGATGCGTATAATTCATACGGACATACGGTTGTGCTTGCGGGACCAGGAAGCGGAAAAACAAAGGTTTTGGTCACCAAAGTAGCACGAATGCTTCATGAGGATGTACATGCTCCACGAGGAATTGCCTGTGTAACATTTAGCAATGAATGCGCCCGTGAACTGGAACGTAGATTTACAGCGCTTGGGTTAACTAATCAAGAAAACCTCTTTATAGGAACTGTACATACATTTTGTTTACAACATATTATCATCCCTTACGCTCGTCTTGCTGGTTTAGCGATTCCAACCCCGATAGCCGTCGCTAAATCAAATGATCGTCGTGCTGCTTTAGGAGAAGCATTGGCATCCATTGGACGAAAGCAAAATCCTGAGAACTTCTTGGACGACTTTAAGTCTATGCGGCGTCTTTATCTAGGTCCAGAACGAGAGAATAATAGGTTATCGGAAGACGATATCCGAATCATCCAGGCTTATGAAGAGGCACTACGGCGACGCGGACTCATCGATTTTGACGATATGATTATTTTAGGACTACAGCTTATTGATAGGCATGTATGGGTTCGTAATCTCCTCTTCTCACGCTTTCCCATCCTAGTGATCGATGAGTATCAAGACTTAGGGGTTGCGCTCCATTTGATCGTTGAGCGCCTTTGTTTCGAAGCAGGGATGCGACTCTTTGCTGTCGGCGATTGGGATCAATCGATCTATGGCTTTATGGGAGCACAGCCTGATCTGCTAGAACAACTATCGAATCGACCAGATGTGAAACGCATCCAACTCAGTCTAAACTATCGCTGTAGTACAAAGATTGTAGAGGCATCTCAGGTTGCCCTCGCCGAACCCCGTAACTATCGTACTCCTGAAAATGCTGAAGAAGGGGTTATCCACTTTTACCAGTTAGGTTCAAATGCGATTGAACAAGCAAGGGGAATTTGTGCACAGATCATCCCTGAAGTCTTGCAATATCGACTAGGCCGGAAGCTTGGAGACATTGCAATTCTTTATCCTAACGTCAAGTATGGCGATGCAATGGCACAGGCAGCAACGGCTGCTGGGTATGCCTATACACGTCTTGATCCTCGTTCCACCTATCGAAAAACACGCCTTACACGTTGGATAGAGCAGTGTGCCATATGGTGCAGCGGTGGGTGGAAAATTGCTCAGCCACGGTTGAACGGCCTCATGTACAAATGGATGGGATGGAATACACGCATTAATAGCCATACTCAACAGGTAACGTTGCAACGACAGCTATCAACCTTTCTCTGGAATCACCGTGATCCTGAGGAAAAGTTGACAGACTGGTTAAATGACTTAATTTTCCGATGCCTTCGTCCTATGTTCCAACGACAACCTGAACTCGCTGAAGATAGAGATGCACTTGTCCAACTCTTCAACGCCTGTAAGCCTGAAAAACCGTTTGCGAATTTCACAGTTGGCCAATTTGCTAGTCAATATGGCGCACCCGATCACTTAAATCTTATTACCCTCCATAGTGCTAAGGGCTGCGAGTTTGATAGCGTAATCATGATGGGGATTGATAAAGGGGTACTCCCTAATTGGCGTATAAAATCTGTTGAAGGAAAACAGGAGGCTCGGAGATTGTTCTACGTTGGGATAACCCGAGCGAAGCACGATATACACTTAATATGTTGTGACGGGGGTACAAACCAACAAGGATATCAAACTGGACCATCTGAATTAATCATTGAATTGTTCGAGAAGCTTGAAAAATGAGTCATGGTAGCACACCCTAGAAATCTATTTTACCTTTTTGAGGGATTAAGCAAAAATCCCCTAGTTTTGATAGAAATAGCCTGTTTTATTAATAATTTTGCGCGATATGTATTCCATATTATGTTAATAGCCTTTGCAATATTACAAAGTGCATCTATCTTATTATTTTCATTAATTATATTATTTGTAATAGAAATAGCTTGTTTTATTAATGATTTTGCGCGATATGTATTCCCTGTTATTTTAATAGCTTTTGCTATATTACAAAGTGCATAAACTTTATTATTATCGGTAATTGTACGTGTGATTTTCATTGATTTATTTAATAAAGTTTTTGAGTAATTAATTTGATTTTTAGTAGAAATTTTTGCAATATTACAAAGGCTATTAATACACATCCATTCTATATCAATAGTCATAGCAATATTAATGGATTTTTCAATATCTTTGAGAGCAACGATATCTACAAGAATAGACTTAATATGATTTTGTGTCCATTTGTCATGAATAGAATTAATAATAGTTATAGCCTGTTCAAAATCTCCCCTCATGGCTAGAGATTTAGCAAGTTGGCCTAGTAAATCAGCTGTTTTAATATAATTCTTTAATAAAAGACGTTGTAATCGTGAAAATATTATTCGGTAATGGTAGTCATCGCAATAACCAATCATCTTTATCCAGAGTCCTATTTTTCGTTCTTGGCTGGAGGCTAATTCAATCCGTTCTAATGCCTCGTGCGTGCGACCCGCCATTGCTAAAAATTCAAACGCCTCATCCGGCCATTGATCAACGCGACTCGTTAAGCTCGTCCGTAACAGGCTATACTTCCACAGTCGTGGCAAGTTCTGAATATGTTCCTCAATTGATTGTCCCGCCTTAATTGCACTCTCACGACCGCGATCCAAATCCAGTGCGTATAAACGGGTACTCGGATCAAAGCGCGTTTTGTGTTCGCCATAGTCGCCCGTATCCAAAACCTGCCACAGCACCGTCCAGTTTTCTGCTAGTGCAAGATGGGTGATATAGTGATACCGCGCATAGACCCGCCGTGCCTGCTCGATGGGGTCACGATCATCAGTCCAAATCGCATCCACATCCGTCGCACACCAGTCGGCCAGCCGTTGATGCCAGCGTTTGACTTCACGCTGATTGAATACTGACGCAGCGAGATAATCGCGAAACATCAGGTGATGGAGGGCAACCTGTTGATCGATCCCTTGACTGACCAAACCACCTAAGACCCACACCGCATCCTGCATGGTGTCATGGTCTTGTTTAAGCAAATCGCCCAGCATATCCAGTCGCAATGGTTCTTGGGCGACCAGCAAGAGCGCCAGCATGGGCTTCCAGACCGAATCCCACTTGGAGTGAGGCAAGCGTTTAATCCGCCCTAGCGTAATCCCAAACAAATTCTGTGGATTCTGCTCAACCTGCCGAATCAAGCTCGTTGCATCGCCGACCGACGCACCCTGCATGGTATCAGCAGCCAAATGCACAAACAGCGCATTCCCCTTCAGCGCGGTATAGAGGTCATGCAAGAGGCCATCCGCCACGCCAGGCTGGACTGATCGCCACAGTGCTAAGGCATCTCCTTCACTCAGCGGTGGCAAGGCATAATCCACCCGATGCAGAATCTCCAGCGGTTTCAAGGTCTCATCCGGTCGCGAGCCAAGCACGATCACGATGCCTGGCGGCGGTTGCGGCGGCAAGAAGGATAAATCGCGCGAACCATCAATCTCCGGTTGGAGTTGATCAAGCCCATCCAAATAGATCGTTTCCGCGATGCCTTGTTTCGAGAGTTCATCCAGAATCCGCGCAAATTCGCCTTTCATCGCCGGATAGCTTTCTTCGGGGAAATAGGAAACCGTCAGCCCATGCTTGAGAATCAATTGAGCCACGACCGCCCGCAACAAGCCCAATTGATACTCGCGTCCAGTGGTGAGCGCAATAAAGTGGTGGGGTGTTGCCGCAATCCCTGCCTCGTGAATCAACTTGGCAATACTACTGCTCTTGCCTTCGCCTGCCGCTGCCTTAATGAGGACATAGCCCCCCGTGGAGCGCATGGTTTCAATATGCTCGCGGATCGCCGCCAGTTCGGTGACGCGACCGACGAAGCCCTGAAGGCGCAGATTCAAGAGCCGATCACTCTCGATTTGTTGGGCGGCATGCTGAATCCGCGCCAGTGTTTTTTCGTGCTCATGGGTTCTAAGGGCACTGGCCAAGAGCGCATCAAAGCGGGCATCAGGAATCGGAATCGTGACCGTGACTTGCACGAGATTGCCGCCTACCTGATTGCCAATCGCCAAGTTCGCCTGGTGCGCCTGCGTATCGCCGTCCATCGTGATCGTGACCGGAGCGCCATTGAGGGTGGCGGGTCGCTGGGCGAGGGCGTGCTGAATTGCGGTGGCGACGGCTGCGGGGTCGTAGGTTGGCAGTTTGTCTTGGAACGCGGCAATCAACGCGGCCACGGGATCGGGGGATGGTGGCGTTGATATGGGAAATCGAGCAAGCAAACGGTGAAGGGCATCGCGCTCAAAGGGCGTGAGGGTTCCCTGTTCAATTGCCTCCATGCCCCGCGTGATCCGCTCGTGGTAGGCATGGGCGGCAGGGTTCGTGCGCAGGGCTTCCAAGGCAAGATGCAGATCGAGATCATCCATCGCGCAATCCTTTGAGCTGGCAGGTATCGTGTTCTATCCTAGCAAAGCAATGGTTCCGATGCAAGCAATTGCTCACGGTTTTGTGGCTATGGATGTTGGATATTCTATCCGATGCCCCATACCTTGATGTCATAGGGCGATCACGTAATCAAAAATTGCCACGTCAGCACGCATGGTCGATAGAGAAAACCGGGGGAATCTGCGTTGGCGAGCGCACATACCCTGCATGTCCATTCAGCGAAAAACGGCCCTAGCATTAAATAATCTTAATGGCGTGGCGTTCGGTAGCACGAATCTTGGGCTTGTGATGCATGGTGAAGGCGTTGTTCATCGGTAGATTTGCAAGAATAGGCCAGAAATGATTATGTTCAGTCTGCGGCTTACCGCACGAATGTTGGTTGACGTGGTTAAATTCCAGCATCTTCAAGGATAGTGGAATTAATTACACCTTTCTTATGAGAAGAAAAATGGATAGAAGCAACTGATACATGCAGATAGAATTTACTGGTGCATGTCACTATGCTTGAGGAAAGAGCCAAAACGGAGATGAAATTGACGTTGCATGCTTGACCCCAACCAATGACAGATGTACTGATCAAGGGCTTGAACGCGGTGAAATGGAAGGCATTGGATCAGCGTCTGGGCTTGACTTAATGGAATAGTGCATAAAAATCGAGCAATCCCGCGCAGATTATGCAGGGGGAGTATCGGTGCTGTCAAATACGCGAGTAATGGCGCTGAATCTTCGAGGAGTAAGAGATCGCATGGCAAGGTCTCATAAGGGGGGAAATCTTCCCAGTTTCCTGTCCCTGCACCAAACCAGCAAAACAATTCGCTAAAATAAGCGCTTGGGTGGGGATACGCAGTTTTGAGCAGTGTCTGCATCTGCTGCCTGTTCGATTGCGAATAGCGCACCACGAGAGGGCGTTGCTCACGAAGGCATGGTGGAACGGAATGCCACCAGCGATCAAAGAGAGCGCCTTGCGAACTTACCACCCATCCTGTTTCCATTTCGGCCTCCCATCCTTGCGTTTCTCGCCACGCATCAAGACCGACACGATCACAGAGCCATGCGTCAGAATTCCAGCGTGAGCAGCGGAGTGAGCCGCTTGCGTCGATGCTGAACGTAGCAAGCAGCGTATTTTTTGCGTGACACGCAAGCGCATAGTCGCCAAGACTGAGAACCGCAAAGCCTGGTTGAGATGGTTCATGAATGCGGATTACCCAAGACAGGCTGGCGATCTGGGAGCGATCAGTACACCAGCGATGGGGGGTTTGGTGTGATGGATGCGGATAGAAGGCAATGGCGGTCGTCTGAGCAAAAACGGTATCCATAGATGCCTGTGATGGTCTACGTCCATAGGCCATAAGATTCCTCGTCATGCTAGGTCATTCTCTCAATTATGATGTGGTCATCATGGATAGAGACAATTTAGTAAATCGGGACTACATCACTACCATAAACGATAGGAGCTATAGTTATGGGCCATACTATCCTTGTATTTGGCAATATTCGCTCCGGGCGACATAGTTTGATTGAGACCTTATCATGGGTCGATCCAAGACGGATTAAGGTTGGCATACGATCCTATGACGAACATAACCTTACGCATCGAAGCATGCGTATCGATACGCATCATATCACGTTTCTCCTTGCAACGACGTATGATACTGAAGCCCAAGGGACAACATTAAACCATATGCTCACGTATCCCTGCGATGGGGTCATCTATTGTATCGAGCCGATTCATACCCTGCAACAATGGCTCATGGTTCCATTTGCTAGTCAAATCCTCCAATTACGTGATACACTCAATGCCTTTGCGCGAGCAAAGCGTGATATGCGGACTATCCCATGGCTGTGGGTGCTCACGAAGCAAGATTTGGCAACGGTTAATGGCCTTGCACCGATGATTCAAAAAATCGATACTGTCGGTTTCTCACGCCAAATCGCTTGCTCGACTACGAGTCCTATAAGTCTTCGTCCCATTGTGGAATGGCTCCAGCAACGAATTGCTCTATGCCATGACCCTGCCTGTGGTTCTGCGCTCCTTGCAGAATCCGAGAACCAGACGCTTGGAACCGTTACGGATGCAACGTGGTCTGATCATGAGATTCTTATGGCAAAACTGCCATCTGAGTGGTTAATTAAACGGTCGCCCACATCCGATGCCCCTGAATTCCCATTCTCCTTGTTTGTATCGGGATCGGATCTCGGTCAACGATTGATGGCTGAACCTCCCCAATGCGAGCCACTAAGGTTCGTTCTGCATTCTATCGAACAGATCGAGTCGCATAGCCAGTCAATCGATCACCAGCATAACCCGGTGCTTCATCATGGACCACCAATCATGATCGATGTTATAACCGTAGCGATTCCAATGCGCATATTCCAAGCAATCCAAGCAGCGCAATCGGTCGGTCACATTATGTTGATGGTGATTGTTCGGATGACCCAAGCCGTCTTCTTTATCAGTCTCACCGATTATCTTGCCAAGTGTATCCTCCCGTATCATCAGGGTCAGCTTCCTGCTCTCAATGAGCTGGCAATTCATATTCCAATTACCAATACATTGAACCCAACGAATGGGTCGTTTGATCAACTCCGCTGGTATGCCCAACGACCACGTTTAGTGGCTGCATGTCAACACTGGCAGGAACAATGGCGTATATTAACGCAGTTACGTGACACGGCATTACTGAACCAAGCACGCGTTTTTGCCGAGCAAAATTCCATTGCCTTGGAGATGATGGGTAAAACGCTCTGGAAACCATTGACGCAACTTTCTACTGACTTTGCACGAATTGCCCATGATGCGATTCCTGCTACGGCGATTGATGACTCACCACCTCCTGATAATGCCCGTGATTCTATTTGGGAATCGCCGTGGACGACGTATCCTGTTTGTTGGGCTGACGCCAATCGGTACGCATTTGTGATGCGCTGCTGGCGGCATGCAAAGGAGTTGGCTTTTACCTACGAAAGGGTTTGTCGCCAATGGTTTTTACCAACTATTTTTGGCTAGGCGAAGAAAATAGGTGTTGCAGGGGTTCTATGAGCGAGTGTTGATAGTAAAGGAGGGTTGGGCCATGAACATCCGGATAGGGCGTTGAGTATGAACGAGCTAACCAAAAAGCAAGGGTGGAATGAAGCAGTGCAGCGGCTGTATGAATAGGCACTAGCAATTTATGAGGCGATGTTGGCCGCAGTATATGGAGAGCGCAAAGAAGTCGGGGTCATGTGAACCGCCATGGTGCATAACAGCACACGGCGGTGTAGACCAGCCGAATGGTTGAGCGTTGGGAACTGAACCACCCGTAGCGGGAGCCATCAGTCCTTGCGACCGCTGCCCCCGAGTTTTTAGTGCTCCCCCCCATGCAAAAAGAATTTTTGGTGATGCATACCTTACAATTGGATATGCGCTGAAACAGCCAGTAGCCCATCTAGATCCTCTATTTACATATGGGGAACGTATGGAGGATTATTTAGTCAAAATGGGTCGAGGGATTAAATTAGTTACCGATACCACAAAGGAATTTCCAGGCCATGTTTGGCTTACTCTTCCAAGCCTAGAAATACTTGATCTAACATTATATACATCGATAAGCAAGAACAGAAATGATCCAAGCCTTCGGGGTTTAGATATTAGGAGCCACCCTAGTTCATTTGTAGAGGGATTAGCATTTCACCCTCTCATATTAGGAGACGATTTCCTCAGGAAAGTAATTGATGGATAAAACTACTGCAAGATCGATATATACGTGCATCAACTATTCAGGTTTATGCACCTACAAGCTAGGTATAAGTTCAATCTAGGGTTGCTTCATAAGGCTACTCATGCAAAAAGCGAGGACTGACATAGCGATCATGTGCCAACAGCGCCAGCATGGGAAGTTCGTCAGGAAGCTGGGGGAAGATTGGGCGCAGATGTACCAGTGGTCGTTGGCCAGCGGTCGGCTGGCAGCGGCGTGCCGCAATACTCACATCAAGATAGGCTAAGAGCGCATTTTTGTCAGCAAAGGTGTTCAGGCCGTGACTATACAGCATCATGACCGCCACCGCTAAAACAAGTCCGGCCTCGACAATGGACGATTCGGTAATCCGCGTTCCTTGATGTACATAGCTATGGCCGTGCATGGAAGACATCCTTAACCCGTAAGCGTGTGGCCCAGGACGATCCGAGCAGCGCATCGATGCGTTGCTCGATCGTACTAAATCCCGTACCTTGGTTCGTATAGGAAAGCAGCACCTCAAGAGCGGTGACGGCACCGATTAACTGGGTTGAGCGCGTTGGGCTGTTAAATGCTTCAGCTAGCCGAATACTCGCTTGCGTTAAGGCATTGCGAAACGATCGCGGAATCGCGTTGACGGGATTAATCGCGCTGGCCACCAACCCATACCACCATGGATTGCGCAGCCACTGCCGCAGCTCGCGACGGGTCCACACGATCTGCTCGTGCCCAGGAATGGTACGAGCCGCATCCATGCCATTCATTGAATGGACCCACCCGCCGTGCTCGCGCCCGAAAATACTCAAGAATTGGAAGCGGGAATACGATTGCTCTAACAACCCAATGGTTGTTCCGTCAGCACGTTGGGCAAAGATCATAACCGCTAGCGCAGCAATGAGTTGTTCTGCCCGTTCCTTCGCCTGCATAATGAGCGCATCATACACCGCATCATCGTCGATCACGGCGAGCGACGCACGCCGACATACGGCAAGGTAGGTGTCACCGCGCATGGGTTTGTTTGGCAATAATGTGATGATGTCGTGCATGGCGAAAAGTGCATTTTTCCTCCCTACGGTGCGAAGGTGCTGCGCCGAAAGAAACGTCGCATCACCAAAGAGCGGTTTATCCAAATCATGCGTTCGGTTGGCCAACGTGAGACCACGCACAGGAAATATGACCCACCAAGTACGATGCTCTTCTGTTTCTGTTGTATCCATGTGATTCCTCGACATACCGGAGAACATCTTCAGGTAGTCTACCAAAATACCCCTTTTTTGAATACAGCAGGGTTTCCCTTCTCGGTAATCTGAGACACTTTCTTTAAAATAAGGTTTTCAGCGTTATAAGCAGCCCTGCATGTGGATGCCCAAGGCCGAGGATGATATTAAGACCGTTGTTAATACTAACGATTCGTGGCTTTTTGGGCCATTTGGTATATCTTGATAAAAAAGAATTTATGAACATTTATGGAACAGGCGAATGTGGACTTGAACACGATTTTAATGCAGGAAATCTTAATCAGCGACGGAGAATAAGTGCCAATAAGGAATTGGCACTTATTTTATCTCGTTACGTCTCTCGATCATCTCTGCTCGTCAACTTTGAAATTGATAGGTATTAGCCTCAATTTCCTCCTCTAATTTTTCTGGTAGTAGTGTCTTTTCTTCCTCAGTGTATTCATACAGAACGGTTTCGTTGTCATATGGGAGCAAAAACTTTCCCTCTATAGCAAAGAATGCAGGATTTATTTCACGTCGAACAACGTCTGCCAGCCAATTTACTGACTTAACCATTTCAATAAAAAAGAAGTGATAACTCTTAATCCATGCATCAAATTTGTCCTCAAGGAAGAAAAGACGCTGTTCGTAAGATTCATCACTACCGTAGAATGGTGGGAAATAATCTGGGGATTTATAGAACTTAATCCCACAAAGGAGATCACCACGCTCTCTCTCTGCATGTTGTTGAAATACGTACATCATTTCGCTCATAGTGATTGAGAGTGTTTTCAATGCTCGCTCTAGCTCAGGAATCGTGCCAGGCCAGATAGCCCCAAACACCTTTTCTCGGAAATATTGCGCTTTTGCTGGCGTATCCTTATGCCAACGGGGCGGTGTCATAAGTGCAGGATAAATCCACCCTCTCCACGTTTCCAAAGGACAGACAAGCTGGGCGGTGTCAATGAGGCTCGCATAAATACTTTCCTGAGACAGCCTTCTTGCGTCGGTCGTCCTAGCGAGAGATTCCTGTACCCAAAGCTCATGAGCATCTTTTATAATGTGCAGACGGTCAACTGGATAATCACTTTCATTGTTGTCGATCAGGGTATGATGGGTTGGACAGAGAAGAATTAGATTGAAATAGGAATTGCGTTCAGTAAGGGTAAGAACGCTATTGCCCCTCGCTGCACTTTCTTTCTCACCAACAATATGTGCTTGTTCACCGAGCGTAAACGATGCTGATGCAGCTATGGCATCTTGGGATAGCTCTATTCGGCAATCAGGAAACGCACAGCGGTTAGCTGCTCGTCCCCAAAGGAGTTTAATATCTTTTTGGGAAATGGTACTACTCATATTTATTCTCCAACACATCCTCCGATGAAGAGCACGGAGCATGTATGACCATGGTATCATCGATAGCGCTTTGCAACGTGTTCTTCAAATATGTCTCGTAACGAAAATGGCTCAGCACGCTGTGGTCGCTCATCTTCTTGGAAAAAATATAACATTGAACGCGAACGCATTAATGCCACATAGCGCAAATTAACTTCTTGTTCAAACTCTCATTCCTCCTGGTTCGGCCATACGAATGGCAGCATATCAGGTTTTAGAATAAATACCCGATCGCTTTCAAGTCCTTTTGCTCGATGAGGTATCGGTGTATGATTTTGGGACTGGTATACGGTAGGATTAAAAAGTGGTAAAAATAGCCTCAAAAAGCGCTTCTCTATCCGATAGGAGCTCTTCTGTCGTGAGTTTTTTGGGGTTTTATTGCTACGGAACTGCCCAAGAACGGCGTGCACTCGTCAATTTCGGTTGAAACCCACAACAGAAGGGTGATTTCTGTCGTGGGTTTGTATTCATTTTGAGCGTTTGAACAACAAAAATTAAAAATATTAATCCTGGCATCTATTTTACCCAAAATCGTACACTGATTCCCATCAAGCATTCCCTTGTGCAGCAGACGAGTAATGCCTTGATCGTAGCCGATGGGGGGCAGATCATCAAGAGCGTGCATGAATACTAATGTATAGCATTCTATCGTGCTATTTCGTGGATGGATCGTTTCATCATATGAAGATTATGTTGGACATCGTAAAAAAATCGTCAAATAGCTTTTGGATGCCATCATGCGTTTTAATCGTTTGTTGTCTGTCCATTAATGTTCCTCACAAAATACCAACTGTGTGATCGACCTTAGCACGAGATATACAAATAATCGAGATATACAGCTAACAAAAAAACAGCCATGGTGGTAGGATGAGGCAGGATAGTAATACTACTATAGGAAAATATGTCATTTTGTCAAACCTATCAATTGTTAGGATATCAACCTGTCGTTGAAGCAATCAGATAGCAGAGAAAAAAGAATGCATTACGAGCTATTGGTCTGCAAAATTGTAGAGCAAGCTATTCTTGGCGACCGTGCTTCTTCCTTTTAACTATGAAGAGTAGGAACGTGACCCGTTCCGTTGCGTTGCCGCCTACCCGGTCATGGGTTCTATCAGGAGTTTGTCGTCTATGGCCAAACTTTATCCTCCAGCTTGGATTGAAGATCGCCCGCTTCGGAGTGCTGAAAAACGCTTCTATCAAGCCTTTCGTGGACTGTCAGATGCGTGGACTATTATCCATGATAAAGGTTGGATAGAGGGTCGGGCTCCCAAGAGTCATCCTTACTGGCAAGCCGACTTTCTGATTCTTCATCCTTCCTATGGTCTATTCTTATTGGGTATCAAGGGGGGGGAACTATTTATTGAGCAGAATGTCTGGAAAGTAAGGACGTATCAGGGCGACGTATTCACTGTAGGCCGTGGGCGTAATCCCCTTGAGGTGGATTATGATTGTATTCGTACTTTACACCGGACGCTGAGCAAGCAATTAAAGGGACTGCCGAATGCCTTCGGAAATATCCTCGGTACGCCTGGATCAGAATTCCCTTCTAATAGGTTCTTCCTTGGGATTGAACGCGGACGCATTATCGACCAACGAGATCTCTTAAGTATTGAGAAAGCCCTAGAACGAAGTGTGCAATTTTGGGCCTCTCAACCAGGATTTCCAACAGGCGCTCCTGGATGGTTCCAACCATGGATCGATAAGCTCTTGCCCGTGTTGGCACCAACGGCGGTCTTTGCTTCGAGCATCGGAACGGCACTGCAACTCGAGCGGCAACAAATGCTCCAGTTGACCGAGGAGCAGTCGAAAATTTGGATGGAATCATTTTCTGCAACAAGCCATTTTGCGGTTCGTGGATGTGCTGGCTCAGGAAAGACCATCCTTGCTGAAATGCTTGCCCGTCGTTGGGCAAGGCTTGAGTCTCGAAAGAAGGTTTTACTCTGTTGTTATAACCGCCCGTTGGCCAACTGGCTCCAGCGGAATTTGGCTGATCAATCATCGGTGATTCGTGTTGCAACGATATATGACCTATGGCAAGAATCCTTTGGTCGCCTAGGCTATCCATTTGATGAGTCTCGATCAATTGATCCTGATGCTGTGCGTCAAGCACAACACGTCGTGGCAAATGATGATCACTACCACGCTATTATTGTTGATGAAGCGCAAGATTTTCAGCAAGGGTGGTGGCAAGCACTAGAATTAAGGTTGGCCCCCAAGGGCCGGTTGGCCATCTTCTATGACGATAATCAGCGGGTCTATCGAGACCGCTTTTATCCCACTGATCTTCAGACCTATCGGCTCTCGGTTAATCTTCGTACAAC
This sequence comes from Herpetosiphon gulosus, assembly GCF_039545135.1. NCBI lineage: Bacteria > Bacillati > Chloroflexota > Chloroflexia > Herpetosiphonales > Herpetosiphonaceae > Herpetosiphon > Herpetosiphon gulosus. The sequence goes on from NZ_BAABRU010000041.1 coordinate 18,234, forward strand.
AAAACGGATTCATCAAGCGATCAATTTCTATTATCGCGGTGCCGAGGGAAGGCCTGAAGTCTTAATGAACGCACCAGAAGGTGAGTATCCATCACAAGTCATTTGGTCAACGGAGCGTGAAGCCACTACGATGGTCGGTCAAATTATTACCGATCTCTTGGATCAGCATGTTCCACATGATGAGATTGCCATCATCACACCAACGGAACCTCAACTTAATCGCCTGAAAGCGGAACTTCAAGAGATTGAATGGAGCGAGCCAGATCAACCCGCAGTCGCTGGACGCATTGTGGCAAGTACGATCCGCCGATTCAAGGGACTCGAACGCGGTGTGATCATTGTTGCGGCACTTGATCGAGCAAGCCTGCCAACCGCAGCTCTTGATGAACTGCTGTACGTTGCCTTCTCGCGTGCAAAGAATCGACTGATCCTTGCGGTGAATGTCGAACTCAAAGATGAAAAACTGTTCCCCTCTTCATTGAACGAAATAGCACTTCGGCCACGTGCAGAAATTCTGACAATGCTGACCGATGAACAACAGAAAGCAGTATTAGCGCCCCTTGGCGTTACCCTTATTCGCGCTGGGGCAGGATCGGGCAAGACGCGAGTCCTTGCTAATCGCATCGCATACTTTATTGATACCCATTCGGTTGATCCTACCTCGATTGTCGCAGTCACATTTACCAAAAAAGCGGCCCAAGAGCTCCGCCGACGTGTTAATGAATTGACGCATGATCAAGATCGAAGTCCACTTGTGAATACATTTCATAGTCTCGCTATTGAAATCTTGCGGAATGGTATTGCCAGTATCCCAGGGAAAGTATTTCATGGCCGCACAGCGCGTTTCGCTATTATTTCCGACCGTGAAGATATTCTTGGTCGAGTGCTCTTCCACGAGTCTACAGCAAAGGTTGCACTCTTTTCAGCATGGATAGAAGAGCAGAAGCGCGAAGGGAAAATATTAAACCAGATCCGTTCTCGTAGTACAGATATCCAAGAAAAAAAGAAAGCATGGAAGGCGTACGAGGCCTATCTTAAAGCGCATAATTTGATGGATTTCGATGATGTTATTAATGAGGCTGGCTTCCTCTTACAGGAGCACCCAGCAATTCGAAAACAAGTACTTGAGCGATGGCATCATTTCCTTATTGATGAATTTCAAGATACCAATCCACCTCAGTTTGATTTGGTGCGATTGTTAATAGACCCGTTCCCTGATCAACGAGAAGAACCCATTCGGTCCCTCACGGTGGTTGGTGATGCGCAACAGGCTATCTATAGTTGGCGTGGCGCGGATTATCGGATTTTTCGTGACATTAAAAACTATTATCCTAACGCGGAGGAATACACTTTAACCATTAATCACCGGAGTGATCCGCCAGTAGTCTTTATGGCTGATGCGATTGCGCGTGAGGATGTTTTGGGTGTTCCGCCACTCCAACTCCAAGCACGCTCAAGCAATCGCGATGTGCTAATTGATGTTATTCATGCAAAATCACTCGTGGATGAAGCTGAAGAAATCGCGAAGTATATTCTGGCAGCCCATACCACCTATGATGTGCAATGGAATGAGATTGCCATTCTCATGCGCTCGCCCAATAGCCGTGAAGGGCGTATGACGCTGATTGCGCTTCAGAAGGCTTTTGTCCTTAAACGAATTCCATGCCGGTCACATGGAGTAACACCATTTCATCGACATCCAATTATTGAATCGCTCACGAGGCTCCTGTGTGTGCTTGCAAATCCTGATGATGATTATCATCTTGAACAATGGTTATCGTGTCGCTTATTCCAACAAGTCACGCGCAAGAGAATTGCCAATATCAAGAAGAAACAAGGACAAAAGGGTTCAAAGACGCTTTGGGGGTATCTCTGGCCACCGACCGAACGAGAATCAGTGTTGAATATCCGTTTCATTATAGCGCGTCAACTCGGCGGAATTAAGAGTATTGGACCAAAGATAGTAGAGCGACTGATCGATGCGGTTGAAATTCTTGTGAAGTTTCTTCCCCTCCGTGAAAATCTGCAATCGCAGGCACCACGCACAATTTTCGATACCTTACTCCAGATCGCAGGAGAACTCGATATTGTACAACGTTTGGCCAAAACGATTCCTGAACAGGCACCTGAGGATCAAGAAAATGGCGAAGGTGCACTGAGTGTGTGGCGTGATTTCATGACGGAGGCACTAGAAAAAACATCTGATCTGATCGAGGCTGCACAAACCGTCTTTTTCCAAGGTGTTGACTATCACGATACGGAACAATCCTCACCTCAGCAAGAACAAGCCGTGCAAATTTTAAGTATCCACTCCTCGAAGGGACGGGAATATGATATGGTGTTTGTCGTTGGATTCGAAGATGGAATCTTTCCCTCAGCGAAAGCAGATACCACAGAGAAGCAATTGGAAGAAGCACGCGTCTGTTATGTGGCACTCACGCGGGCCCGCCACCATCTTATTTTATCGATCGTGTATCAATCACGGCTCATGGGTGCTCGGGATACACAAACACTTGAGATGATCGAGGGTGGCACGACCGCAATATCGCGATTTTTTACCTACTTACGTGATCCGTTGGACACCCTGCAGCAAGAACAATCAACGCGTCGGAGCATCTTTCCAGTCCAAGCCATCACCATCATGTTGCGAAGGAATGATGACGTATGCCTTGAACGATTAATGGTGCGTGTCCAGGAATTTCCTGGCACAATCCCAGTCTATGTCGAAGGGGTCATTGACAACCAATATCTGAAAAGACCCGTGGGAAAGGTGATGGTTCGTAACGAACGGGATGTCTATGATTGGCTTGGTGATGATGATTGGGATATCGTATGCGATGTTAACGGATAACACTTGGCCTAGATACCGAGTAGAGAAACACAACTCTTATACTACAGGCGTACTTAGCGTTGAGGTACAATTCTTATGCCAAGCCCTCTTTTTTTCGAGGTGAGCCGCCAAACGTATACGCAAGTTACTGGTCTTTTTGATTTCCTATGGCCAACTGCTGCGGCTATGTGGAATTTACGATGGCAGGTAGATAGTTTCTTGAGAAGTTATCCAAATGCGACTAATCATGAGCTAGAGAATAGATTTGTTTTAGGCAGTGGGATTCATGGATCAAATCTTCGTAGAGCCTGCATTACGCATACATGGGATGAGCAACAACATGAATTTGCTAAATTTTTGCTTATTAATATCTTTGCAATCTATGAATCATGGATAAAAGCGGTTCTTGAAGAATTAGGGAGCTTTACCAAAACGAATGAGAAGAGTCTTCAATTCCCACTGCGGTTGATACGCATGGGAAGCAGACTGGCGTTTGGAGAGTGATCAATAGTGTTACAAAGCCCGAGTCGGATTTCTTGAAACCAACGTTCTACCATTTGCTGCTCTTACATGATAAGAACTCACTGACAAACTTAGATGATCTTATGCGATGCTATCGTTATTTTAAAGAGTGCCGGAATTGTTTAGCCCATAAGGGTGGTATTGCAGATGATAAAACCGAGGATGCTTACAAAGAATTTCTTGTGGTAGCTACAACGACGAACTTAGGAGTTAAGGAAGTACCCGTGCATGAGCCAATTATCAAAGGACAACCTATTAAGGTGGAGCTTCGTGGTATCACAGGATTTTGTGAGATCATATTGAAAATATTAACCACTCTTGATGCTGAATTTGCCCGATCAGAAAAAGCAGAAAAGGAATTTCTAAGGAGGTGGAAAAACGCTCATGTATCGCCTATTTTCTTGACAAGGAGAAATATATACCAGCGCGAAAACAAAATTAGAGGGCTTGTTAGGAAATTACAACTGCCAGAGCCAACAACAGTAAGCGACCTTGAAACTTGGTTATTATCCAAAAGGCTTATCTTCTAGGGCGTGACGCGATAACACAACTATTTGTCTGTAAATTGGTGCAACTCAGCGGAAATATGAATCGCATTTTGTACCATCAAATAGCACAAAATAGAGCGAGACTAGCCACGCAATTGAACAGTTTTGGAGTGGATACACCAAACCATGCACACACTGTGTGGAAATCTTACCCACAATATGATCCATCATGCATCAACTATGATGCATACACTGATACTATGTCGCCAGCCTCCACGCATGCATGGTTGGGTGAAATGGGTGAACCCTGATCTCAACCTGTGTCTATAATGGATAGGTCGAAGATGCTCAAACAGCAAGAATATTATCGTGCAAGCCTCACACTGCTCCGCATTCGCCTAATTACCCAGCCCTCACTCACAGCACTCCCATACATAATTTGCAATCAACGGGACGTTGCACCGAGAATATTCCAAGCCTGGAGGGTTGTGGCTAAGTGTGAATATGAAATCTCAACATCGTCAGACTCGTAATCAATCTGGACAACCTAAGGTTGTCCGATCTGCCTATAAACTCTTTGATTGGATTGATAATCATTGCTAGGCATAGCGACTGATTTATAACAGGTATGAGATATGGGAAATAAGAAGCATCGGAACAATAAATCGATAGGACGGAATGATCCTTGTTGGTGCGGTTCTCATCAAAAATATAAATATTGTCACTTAAGAAGGGAAGCGCAAGTTGCTCCTACAACTCATGAGATGGTTAAGCACATTAAAAGAGCTCAAGCACAAAAATATTGTCTTCATCCACGGGCTTCCGTTGGTGAGTGTGAAGGCGGAATTATCAATGCTCACACAGTCCAGAAAAATGGCGGCTTAAGCAAAATAGCAGAGAATGGTCATGTATATGCGCTAGACACGGATTTCTTAAATCTTCGAAAAACAAATGGTAGGCTGCAAATGAAGCTGATGGGAATACGGGTAGCTTCAACGTTCACAGGCTTTTGTGGGAAACATGATCAGCAAATCTTTGCGTCCTTTGAACAGGGGGGATTTATTGCCAGCGATAGGCATGCATTTCTTCTTGGGTATCGAGCATTGTGTGAAGAGATATTCGCAAAAAATGTAGCCAGAGACACGGCTACAGTACAGAGGATAATGCAACTATTTTTCTGTAAATTCCCACGGGTTCCTTGGCGAATTGTCGGTTAGGCGTTCTCGTCCATGGTCAGATAGGTTCGTCCGGTTTCCCACTCCTCGCTAACTTCCATCACGAGCGCA
>NZ_BAABRU010000042.1 GCF_039545135.1 Herpetosiphon gulosus
CTGTTGGACGCTATTGCTGATAGTTCCCCGACGAGAAGTCCCCACTGAATCCCCAAATGCAGTGCTGTCGCGCTTCCTTCAAGGTGGCTTATGGGGCGGCTGCGCACCCCATAAGCCTTAATTTATTTAATTTATTATCACAGGATTTATGCTATACTTCCCCTTCATCTGAGCGTCGTATCGATCCTACCGACGTAGCCAAAACCCATCGTTATCACAGGAATACGCGGAGTTGCCGATGTCACCCTCACGAATCCCAGCGTCTCACCCCATGATCGATCTGATCGCCGCCTTTCTGACCGACTTGGCCAACGCCGATCGCTCAGTCCACACCCAGCGAGCCTATGCCACCGAACTCCGTCGGCTAACAGCGTTCCATGCTGGCTCGATTACCACGATCACACCGACCATCCTCCGGATCTTCTTCGCGCAGCACAGTCACCTCAAGCCCGCCAGCCGCGCCCGCATGCACGCCGCCCTGACCCGCTTCTTCCGCTGGGCTGAGCAGCATGACTTGATTCCAACGAACCCGATGACGCGGATCGAGTCGGTTCGTGTCGAGACACCGTTGCCACGCCCACGGCCACGGGCCGAGGTCGAAGCGGTCTTGGCGGTGATTCCGGCGAGTAATCGGCGGGATCAGCTGCTCTTTCGGTTGCTGCTGGAGCTGGGCTTGCGGGTGCGTGAAGTCTTGACGCTCGCGGTCGAAGATCTCAGCCTCGAGCGGGATAACGAACGACTCACCGTGCTGGGGAAAGGAGGCAAACGCCGGACACTCCTGCTCGATGATCCCAAACTGGTCAAGCGCATGAAGACCTACCTTCAGCAGACGGGCATTCGTCATGGGTTGCTCTTTCGCGCCGCAAAAAACGGCGACGGCGGGCCGCTCCGGTATCAGTCGATCCACGAACGCTGGGCCACTTACTGCGCGGCTGCCGGTGTCATCTGCACGCTCCATCAGCTGCGCCATACCCATGCCAGCGAACTCGTCACCGATGGGGTAAGCTTGGCCACCGTGCGCAAGCGCCTCGGCCACGCGAACATCCAGACGACCTTGCGTTACGCGGAGCAAGCCGATGCCACCAGTGATGCGGAAATCCGGCACTGGCGGCGGAAGAAGTCTTGACGCAGCCGCGCTGCCGATCACGGGATACAGTTGGACAGCACGAGGATCAAGGATTTTCGTTAACCACGGTCTTGATGTCGGTGTCAACGCCCGTGAGAATGATGCCAACGATACTGAGTATCGCGTCAAAGAGCGTGAGACTGGCCGCCACGACACACCGGCATTGGCTCAGCACGATTCCTCTGTAACACGTGTGTAACATCCCGCTACGATACTGCATCATGAGCGTTTAACGAATGGGTCGTCCCCGTGTCGGCCAACCCGCGCGCATGCAGAGCGATCCCCCTCATCGCTCGTGGGTGGTCGTTCGTCGGGTGTTGCCATGAGGACCTAAGAAAGGGATATGGAATGCAGTATCATCGAGGCATAGCAGGAACCATGGTTGGAATACCCCTGTTTTTTATGCTTATCGCAGCGCTCTATGGGCCACGGGGGGTAATCCTTGATTCGTTGCTTTTCTATGTGGTCGTCTTTTCGTGCCAACTTCTGGTTACGAATCGACGCGTTGAAGCCCTTCTCTGGGTCATTGGGAGTCTTGCTGGCGTTGTTCTTGGGAATCTCATTGCCGACCCCTTGTTTGATCATGGGTTAGCAGCGTTCTTAAGACACATCATGGTGTTCGAAGCACCATACGAGCATATGGTGTACATTGTCATTAAGTGGTTGTATGGGGGTATTGTCGGGATCATGGTTGGATTGCTGCAAGCACGTATGCTTGGCACCGTATCGCTCCGGCGTGCGTGGATTCTGGCGACGATCGTTGCCTTTAGTAGCGGCTATGCCCTCGATCTTTTTACCATCTATGCGACCCATGGAATGTTTCACGCATCATGAACGAGGCAAACACCTGCGCAACGAGGGCTGAAATACGCACCCCAATCATCATGCCATCGCGCGTTTGCACCGATGGCATCGGCCAGTCTCACGCTGACATCCGCTCTCCATTATATCGTCAATAGTGCTTTGATGATCAAGAGCGACCCATTTTTCCCACTCCGTACAGTATCGTAGAGGATAGCCCTATGACAATACTCTCATCACATCAACACCGTCAGCAATGGCGCTATTGGATGGCACGTATCGTAAGTAGCATCTATACACTTATCAATGTGCTGATTCCAAGTTTCTACGCGGTATGGCCGCTCTTCATTGTTGCCCTCTCCATGGTCTTTACGCTCCAGTGGTGGTTGATCGTACCACATCCTGATGGACTCCATTGGATTATTGGGAGTATTACCGTCTTGACGCTTGGTTTTTTGTTGACTGGCGCTTGGCTGCGTCCAACCCTGTATACAGAACTTATGGCGCTTCGGCAAACGATTCTACCAACGCTCACGATTAATGGAGTGCTTGTCCTCTGTGATGTGCTTACGCATAGCCTCATCGGCTTAATCGTGGGAATTACCCAATCTCTGTCACTGCCATCATTCTATTGGCGGAGATGGTGGATTATCGGCTCTACGATCGCGTATGGTGTCTCTGGCATCCAAACCGTGTACGTTCTCTCTCAATAAACCAGTCACTTTGTATGCGAAGCGGGGGATTCTTATGCAGTACCTTAAGCCCTCTGCGGGTCTTTTCGTAACCATTTTTGGATTCCCAATCGCGTTTTTCGTTATATCAAGTATCTATGGGCCAAGAATGGTGATGATCGATTCCATCATCTTCTATAGCGTCCTGTTTTTACTCCAAGCCATGGTAACGGAGCGGCGGTTTGGAACCTTGTTTTGGGTTTTTAGTAGCCTTTGTGTAGTCTTCATTGGACACCTCATCACCTATCCACTCTTTAATCGTGGACTGGATGGTATACTCCGAAGAATACTGCTTTCCAAGGACCCCAACGCTTGGGTTGCAGTGCTCGTCACAGAGGGAGTCTATGGTGGGTTTATCGGACTCGTTGTCGGATCTGTGCAAGCATGGATGCTCCAACAATCCAATCGTCGGATCGGGTGGATAGCTACTACCATTCTTGCATTTGGTATTGGGTATGCCCTCCAGTATTGGGTTCTTCACTAACAAGGATACGGGTACGATGTTAAGCGCCAGGGTTACCTTCTGATCAGCATGTGCATCGCTTGTCCGAATCCCCCTATAACCAACTCATTTTTCCCTATCGGGGCCAGCGAGACAAGCGAGCGCATGGGAGCAGCATTAACGGACGGGTTAACACGTTAAGCGGCCAGTCTCAGGATCTCTGACACCCTCCACGTAGGCCAACGCAGACGCATAGTCCTAGAGTAGATTGCGTGATCACCATGCATTAACGAACGATGGCTGCCTGCATCGCATGGCCAATGGAGGAACGTACCCGAATGCCACCAGCACACGCTGACAACAAACGACTTCGCGTCCTTGATCCGCAGGATCGGGCCGCAATCTATGATCGACCCATGTTTACCACGGAGGAGCGCGAGGGGTATTTTACGCCGACTCCACCCGAACGGGTGCTCATGGAAACCTTCACGGAGCCACCACTGCAAGCCTTTTTTATCCTGCTCTTAGGCTATTTCAAAGCCAAACAACGGCTCTTTACCGTGACGCTTGCCGAGGTGCTTCCTGATCTGCACTGGATCAGCGATCATCTTGATCTGGGGGTCGCCCCCGAAGCGTTTCGTATCCCGCATGCGAAAACAATCCATCAGCAACGGACGCACATCCTGACCTTCACGGGCTATCGCCGCTGTCAGCCTGCCGATCGCCAGCAGGCATTCCACATTGCCCTCCAAGCAGCCCGGGTGAGTCCGAAGGTTCCCTATCTCTTACGCATCCTGCTGCGCCATTTCGCCACTGCGAAGATCATCTTGCCTGCCTACACCACCCTCCAAGAACAGCTCATTGGCAAAGCGCTCACTGCCGAAGAACAGCGGATCGAGACGCTGCTGACCCAGCACCTTACCCCGGCGGATCGGGACCAGCTCGCACTGCTCTTTGATCGGGATGCTGGGCGCTATCGGGTGACCTTGCTCCGTCAGGTTCCCCGCACCTTAGGCCCACGCGCCCTCGCCCGCGAACGCAAGCGGGCGGCCCAATTGCACCCCTTGGATGCGATTGCGCTCCGTATCCTGCCCCTGCTTGCGCTGTCCCCCGATGCCCAGATCGCCTATGCGGGCATGGTCAGCTACTATGGGGCGGCAGGACTGCATCGCTTGACCACCGATCTGGTCAATGTCTACCTGCTCTGTGTGCGACATGAAGTCGCGTGCGTAATTGTTCCACGTGGGAAAACCACGGACGGAACCTGCTGTTCCACCAGCAGTATCCTAGCCGGTACCGCAGGGAGGCAACAACCTGTGGAAAGCCCGGCGACAATGTACCCACGACCGCAAGGTCGCATCGCAACCCGTGAGGGGAACGATGGTCTGCCAGCACCATAGCGGATAGGGGCTAGGATTGAATGGTATGGTCAACGAACGTGAACGCTTGATAAACGTCGTAAGGTAGAACGAGCCAAAAGTGCTGACAGGCTCGGGCCAAAATGGCACAGGTGGCGAGAACAGGGCTTGCAGAGTTCCCTGTCGTGGATACCCAACGCCCCCGGCGAAAAGAGCGGACCTACCCCATTCGGTTACACACGCGGAACATGGTAAGCCCGATGTTCTCCCGCACGGGTAACGGCACCGTAAGGGGCCGCAAGGAACAGCGGGTAGAGGACGGCGGAAAAAGCGAAGGTCAGTCTGTAATGGACTGGATAGGCGGTGCAACATCCCGCCACGCGAAAGCGGGCAGACTTCCGCCCTGGGTCGCTCCTCACGAGAGCACTTGACTAACCGACTTTTGGAGGACAAGCAGATGACGACAGTACAGCCTGTTGGTGCGGCCTCCCACGCGGAGGCTGACTGGACCGCTATTAACTGGCAGAAGGTTACCACCGAAGTGCGTCGGCTCCAAGCTCGTATCGTGAAGGCAACACAGGAAGGGCGCTACGGCAAAGTGAAGGCTTTGCAGCGGCTCCTGACCCGCTCGTTCAGCGGCAAAGCCCTTGCTGTGCGACGAGTGACGGAAAATCAAGGCAAACGGACATCGGGCGTGGATCGGATACTCTGGGACACCCCGGCAAAGAAGGCAGGCGCAATGGATGCGCTCAAGCAGCGGGGCTACCGCCCAAAACCGCTGCGACGTATCTACATCCCTAAGAAGCATGGACAACAACGCCCCCTTGGCATTCCGACCATGCACGACCGTGCCATGCAGGCCCTCTACCTGCTGGCACTCGCGCCCATCGCAGAAACCACTGCCGACCCGAATTCCTATGGCTTTCGGACCGAACGCTCCGCTGCTGATGCGAGAGAGCAATGCTTTATCGTATTGTGCCGACGAACATCAGCAGCGTGGGTGCTTGAAGGGGACATCAAAGCATGCTTCGACCGGATTAGTCACGACTGGTTGCTGAACAACGTTCCTCTGGAACGCGCTATCCTCCAGAAATGGCTATGCGCAGGCTACATGGACCAGGAAACGTGGTATCCCACAACGGACGGCACGCCACAGGGTGGCATTATTTCTCCGGTGCTTGCCAACCTGACGCTCGACGGACTTGAACGAGAACTCCTCGCCGCCTTCCCCAAAACTACCACGCGAGGACGGGCCGCCCTCATCAACGTCATCCGCTATGCAGATGATTTCATTATCACCGGCCACTCGAAAGAGCTGCTAGAGACAACGGTTAAACCGTTTGTGGAAACGTTCCTGTATGCGCGGGGGCTTGAACTTTCCAAAGAAAAGACCCACATCACGCATATACAGGATGGCTTTGACTTCCTCGGATACACGATGCGGAAATACGGGAAGACGCTGCTCATTACACCATCAAAAACAAGTCAACACGCATTTCTCACAAAAATCCGCTCGATTATTAAAGCAAACAAAGCCCTCGATGCTGGCAAACTGGTTCAGCTCCTTAACCCCATTATTCGGGGATGGGCAGCCTACCACCAGCATACGGTGGCAAAAGCCACGTTCCAATCCATGAGTCACGCCATCTTCGAGGCACTCTGGCGCTGGGCCAAACGACGGCACCCACACAAACCCCGACACTGGATTAAAGCGAAATACTTTCAGACAGTGAATGGGAACAACTGGGCGTTTACCGGCAAAATCGACGAGCGGATGGTCCATCTTGTCGCAATTGCCGCAGTCCCGATCCGACGGCATAGCAAGATCAAGGGAGCAGCGAACCCATATGACCCGGCGTGGGAAGCATATTTTGAGCATCGACTCGGTGTGAAGATGGCTGCAACACTCAAGGGCCGGCGGCAACTGCTGTATCTGTGGAAACAACAAGACGGGCTTTGCCCCTGGTGTACCCAGAAGATTACCCGGCTGACGGGTGGCACAACCATCACATCGTCCGGCGTGTCGATGGAGGACCAGACACAGCAGAGAACCGGGTGTTACTCCACCCTACCTGCCATAGGCAAGTCCATAGCCAACGAGGACCCGTAATGTTTCCGTGTCCCGACAGGGGCAAGTGAGCGGCTTGAGCCGGATGCGAGGAAACGCGCACGTCCGGTTCTTAGGGGGCGGGACCGTGGTAACACGGTCCTGCTACCCGACTTTATCCGTCAGCGCACCCGTCGCCTGCATGATCATCTCTTGAGTGGCGTGATGCGCGAAGTCAAAGCCTTTCATGATGATGCCAAGGCCAACGCGCAAGAACGCGTGGTCGCCTATCGCCTGCAACGATCGCGGGATATGGCCCAAGCGGGTCGTATCCTTCTGCTCTTTACCACCAATGCGGTTGCCGCCACGACCCCGTTTGTCCATGTCCAAGCCCAGGCCTTTGCCATGCTCGACCGAGATCGCCTCGACCATATTGCCCACTACATCGCCACTGGGGCGGACTGTGATGAAACCGCCTTCTTTTGGGAGCGCATTGACGCTCGCGCCACCACGATTAAGCGGCGGCTCCGTCGCCTGCTCGCCGGGATCACCCTCGTTGCCCCGTATGGGCATTCGCCTTTGCTTGATGCCGTCCACCATATGCAACGGCTCGGAACGGGCGACCGATCGTTCACCAAGGCCCACGCCAAAACCCTGCCAACCCGCTGGATTCCCGTGCGGCTCAAACGCTATCTCTATACCCAAACCCCCACGGACACCGCACGCCTGCTCCTCGATCGCTATGAGGCACTGCTCTATCTGCAGCTCCGTGCCGCGCTCGAAGCGGGGGAACTGGTCTGTCCTGACAGCATCCGCTTTCGCAGTCTTGAGGATGATCTGATCCCCCTTGCCGAATGGCAGGCCACCAAAGCGACCTTGATCACGGAAGCCAACCTGCCAACCCTTCGCTTGCCTATTCGCGAGCATCTCACCGACCTTGAACAGGAGCTGGAAGCCCAGTTTGCGCGGGTGAACGGGCGCATTGCGGCGGGCGAGAATCCCGCGATTCAGATCACCCAGCATGGCACAATCCGCACCTGGACGCTCACCACCCCACCACCACGAGAACAGCCCAATCACCGCATCTATGAGCGCTTGCCCCAAGCCTCGCTCATCCAAGTCTTGGCTGCCGTCCACACCGCCTGTGGGTTCATGCACGACTTCGACCATATGCTAGGACGTGCCCATCATCAGCGTGACGATCGGGTGCTCATGGCCTGTCTAATTGCCTGGGGAACGAACGTGGGATTACATCGCATGGGCGAAATGTCCGATATTCCTCCGAGTACCCTCGTGCGTGCCTCCGGCAATTACCTGCGCCTCGAAACGCTGCAAGCCGCCAGTACGCGCATTATCAATACCCTTGCCGCGATGCCGTTGTTTCGCGCCTATGATATTGATGGTCAACGCCATTCCAGCAGCGACGGTCAGAAGTTCACGGCGGCCATTGATACGCTGAAGGCCCAACATTCGCCCCGGTATTTTGGCATGGGCAAAGGCGTGGTTGCCGATACCTTAGTCCTCAATCATGTCCCCGTCAACACCCTCTTGATCAGCGCCCATGACCCGGAAAGTGATGATGTCTTTGATCTTTTGTACAACAATCCCACGACCGTCCAATCGACGATCCACTCGACCGATACCCATGGCACCAATCGGGTCAATTTTGCGATTCTCTCGATGTTTGGCCATCGCTTTGCCCCCCGCTATGCCAATGTCCAAGAGCGCATGCGCACCAGCGTGTATGGCTTTCAGTCACCCGCCGCTTATGGGGATGATGCCTTGTTCCGACCTGTCCGCAAACTCAATGCCGATCTGATCATCAGCGAGTGGGATGCGATCCAACGGATCATGGTCTCCCTGTCCCGAAAAACGATCAGTCAACGCTTGCTCATTGCAAAATTAAGTGCATCGAAGCGGCGGAATCGCACGCTGCAAGCCCTCTGGGAGTATGATCATATCTTCCGCAGTTGTTATCTCTTGGAGTTTGTTGATTCCCCACGCTTACGGCAAAACGTCCAGCAAGCACTCAATCGTGGGGAGCAATATCACCACCTCCGGCGTGCCTTAACGGCGGGGAATACTGGCAAGTTGCGCTATGTGACCGACGAGGAACAAGCGTTGTGGAATGAGGCCTGTCGGCTGTTGGTGAATGCGATTCTGCTCTATAATATGCAGATTTTGCAGCAGGCCATCGATACCAAAACCGCCATCGGTATGCTGGCAGACAGTGCCTTTTTACGCACGGTCTCCCCCGTCGCCTGGCATCATATCAATTTTGGCGGACGGCTCACCTTTTTTGCCGATCTGCACCCAGCGCCCATTCTGGCCTCGGTGGCAGCCGTCTTGGCCTATCGGCAAAGCGCCGCCGATCATCCACCTGATCCCGAGGATGAACACGCGATGATCGAGGATTCCTTGGATGATCCGTTCGCAGAAGAATAACAAAGAAGAACATCTGTTCGCTGCCATGTTTCGGGGGGCCGTGCGTTTAAGCCCCATTGCAGAAGCCGCTGCCACCCATGGTAATATCATATTTCACAGGTACTTGTTAATTATTGTCATGGAGCCACAGGAGTATTCCTGTGGCTCCGTAGTGTCGAGAGTGTATATGTCATACCACAAAAACAGTATAATGTATCAGTTAATTATCTTCATCATCGGACTAAGTATGGGATTATTGATTCCTCTCTTGTTCAAAAGTAATGATGGAAATGAAAACCAAACTCAGAAAGACTATATTGCAGCACTGTTGGCAACCCAATGGATTAATGCACAGTGGAATCTCACAACTGCGTATGATTCCTTTGAAAAAAATGATGAATCCAATGCATACAGCCACTTAAATGAAGCAGTCACGCGCTTGTATCAAGCACAGTCTATTGGTTCGATCTATCACCGTCTCTATCTCGATAGTGCTAATCCTGAGCATGATGTATATGTTGTTGATTTACCAGGATACTACTTAATGGATATTAATGAAATCATTAATCAACCGTATAGTGAACTACAAAAACAAGTTTTAACGACTATAGTTGATGATATCCGGACCTATAACAAGTATATGTCCAGCGACCTCTTATCACGTGAAAATCCAAGCGATATTCAGAATAGTATCCAACATTTACGATTAGAATTACATAGTTCACACCTACCAAATGACACAGGAAAATAAAACAAATCATCGAGGAGAGATACCGTGATGATTGTCAAGTGGAGAGCAGTAAAAACTCGGGGGCAGTAGTGTGCTGTTTCCCCACATCGTCGGCGGCTCGATATCCATCAGTAGGAGGGGGTTAAGTCAAGAAACGCGGAATTTTGGCGGTAGGATTAAAAAGTATTAACATTTTGTGCGTTTGCGGTCTGTTCCCGCTGCGGCTAATCAAGCGCGAGGGTATCGGTCCAGCGCGCTAACTCTTGGGCCGAGGGCTATCCCGTGCGCCACGATCTGGTTGCCCATCTCAGTCCGTATCCGACCCAGCATCTTCGGCGGTATGGGGATTCTCCGATGCCCAACGCTTTCGCATCCGTGCCGATAGCCTCCTGGCAAGCTACTATCCCCGCTATTATGGCTACTATGATAAAGCAATCGGGATTTACACCCATGTCTCTGATCAGTATGCCGTCTATAGCACCAGGGTCATCTCCTGTAGCCCACGGGAAGCACTGTATGCACGCTAAGCCATTGCCTTAGTAACACATACCGATCGTTCACCATGGCAGTATTGACCAAGAATATGCCGCTTTTCCATCATTATTAATGCGTTTTTATATCATTGCAATGGGATAAAAACGCTCTGCCAACACGAGTGATCGGTATGTGTAACCCACCTATTGACTTAGCGTGCACTGTATGTGCTGGATGGTCTGCTCGAAAATAACACTATTTTGCAGATCCAGGAACATACCACCGATACGCATGGCTATACCGAGATCATTTTTGCATTGTGTTATTTACTCGGCTATGCGTTTATGCCACGCATCCGTGACTTGAAAGACCAGCAACTCTATCGTGCTAATCGAACGGCAGAGTATGGCATCTTTACGCCATTACTCACAAAAACGGTTGATGTGGATATCATCGAAGAGCAATGGGATGCCATGGTGCAGCTCGCTCAATCGCTGAAAGAACGGACCGTGGCAGCCCATGTGGTTGTGCAACGGTTGACGAATAGTTTCCCCCTTGATCGGCTCGCGAAGGCGGTTACCAACCTCGGTCGTTTGATTAAAACGGAATATATCCTCCGCTATATCACCGAGCCTCCCGTGCGGCGGAAAGTACACGTCCAATTGAATAAAGGCGAATATCGTCACAAGTTACCACGCTGGGTCTTCTTTGCGAACCAAGGTGAGTTTACCACCGGCGATTATGAAGAGATCATGAATAAAGCCAGTGCCTTAAGTCTTGTATCGAATGCGATCTTGTATTGGAATACGCGCCACATCAGCCGCATTCTTGAGCAATTGCACCAGAATGGCGAGACTATTGATCCTGAGGTGCTCAAGCATATTTCATTGTTACCCTACAAGCATGTGCTCCCCAATGGGACGTACTTTATTGATGAAGGTTCGAGCGAAGGCTACGGTTAAAACCGTAGGTTTCTGTTCAAATGCTCCCGCTGGTCCGCATAGCCCGACCTTGAACCCTCGTGTCGGACCTCGCCGCAACTAAGAATAGCAATATATGCACGAGTAAAGAACACGTTTTGCAGTTTCCATCAGCACTGTTACGTCGTCCATCGCGGCGTTATTATGGATCTTACATCATAGGTTTAGGGAGACTATTTATGGACGCTATTGATACTGTTGTTGCTCACGCGATACAATACTTTGATCTCAGTACCCCGGTTCAGGTGGTTGCCCACCTTCCCAGTCATTATCATCAGTCCGTCCATCTTCGGGCAGCAAATGGGGATTTTGTCCTGAAGGTCTACATGGTGGATCAGGACGATGCTGCGCTGTTCTATGAACAGCGTTTAGTGCGATGGCTATCATGGCGACCTACCTCATTTGCCGTACCGCTACCGCTGCGGAGGCGGTGGAGTCTTGACTATTCGGCCAGGGTTGGATCATATTGCTATAGCCTATCACAATTCATCGTAGGCGAAACACTCAATTTTCAGGGGCATGCGGATGATAAGCATCGTCTACAATTCACCGAGGGCTATGCCATGGGCACAGCCCTCAGTGAATTGCAGACGATGCTCCAAGCACGTCCTGCACAGCATCGTCGTCCCTCGGCATTGTTTCAATCGTTGCTCACCTATATGCAGCCACGCTATGATCCTTTAAGGCTCGCAGCCGCCCATGTTGGCGTGACATCAGACGATAAAGTGCTGTGGGAATGGTGGCGGGGAGAGGCATCAGAGCTGATGAAATTTATGTCGGATCACTATACTGCTTTACCTCATCAAATCTGCCATAACGATTATGAACCTTCCAATCTGCTCCTGCGCGATGGTCGAGTGGCGGCGATTTTGGATTTTGAATTTGCCTGTCCAGCGGCGCGTGCACTCGATGTGGCCATGGCCTTACGGATGATCATGCACTTGCAGAGCAACCCGATCAACCCGTGGGGGATTGCTGAGCAATTTTGTCACGGCTATGCAGAATGGATCACGCTCACCCCACAGGAAATTGCTGCTATGCCACACTTGATTAGACTAAGCACGGCTATTCCAATGATTTGGGCTATGAGCAAGCCTAACCTTATCAACTCTGAGAGTTTAGTCCAGGCAATTCAGCGCATGCAGCAGATCAAAACATGGATGAGCTGCCATCACACACAGTTGATTGCTCTGTTGCAGACGACATTTGCTACATGAACGGAGCAATCAACTGTGGTAACCTGATCTTACTCTTACTGAAGGAGAATCGAATGACAATGACTTTCGATGAAGCGCTTGCCTATCTCTTGGGACGACTGTCCCCGTACACCCCACCCGCCTTTTTTGCGGAAATCATCGATCAGTTAAGCTGGCTCATTGATGAGAAGAGGGTGAATATGTATCAGATTATGCGCGACTGGCTCAATTCCGATGATAAAGAAAAGGTGAAAATTGCCCTCACAACCACCGAGGCATTCTTTATTCAATCGGATGCTACCGATCTTGCGACCGTTACACAAATTATTGCTCGGTGGCCTGAACTTGCACCACTGTGCATCAAATAGCAGTAGTGGAAACGTAATAAACGCTAGCAGTAATCATGTCTTGATATATTCCCGAATTATGAGAAAAATAATACCTAGAAGCAAGAAATTATCAAATACCCAAAAAGGAGATTCGATGAGACTATCCATGGATGTAGCTATTGACACGCTGTTTAACCATTTATCGATCTCTAGCACATCAGGCTTGTTTGCAGAAATCATCGATCAACTCATCTGGCTCATTGACGATCCGGGGATGGATCTGCAGCGCATCCTACGTGATTGGTTAACTGCTGATGATATTAAAAAAGTCCAAGTTGCCCTGTCAATCCAAGGAATGGCCTTGCTAGAATCTGATGCTGAGCGCCATGCCATGCGTGAACAGATTATTTGCCGTTGGCCCGAACTTGAGGCGATGTGCCGTAGCTCGCTGCAACTGTAAATAATAATCCCACATAGGCTGTACTTTCTCAAGATAGCCTCTAAGACCATTGAACGCATATGGCAATAAAGGATAAAAAGAACTCTAGTCTGACGCTGAATTGGCAGGAAGCTGACATCAGGATAGGGTATACTCCAATGCCAGTCAAATAAGCATTGTATGGCATTCCAACGGGATAATCGGTGATTTTGTGTGCAATCGCTCGCATCGTGGTTGTTCGTATGCGATACTGCACGGCATCGATAGCACATCAGCATCAGGGAGGCCATCCCCATGCCGTTTACCATCCGATCCCTTGACCCGCACCAACCCTTCATTGATCAGTTTTCATGGGATATTTTCGCGAAAACCATTTCGACTGCCACGGTTGACGCAGCCTTGACCGCGACAGCATCCCATGCCCCACGTCGTCGTCGCCTCTCCATGCGTGCCATGGTCTTTCTCATCATCGCGATGAATATCTGGACTGATTGTGCCATGGCCATGGTCTTCCGGCACATGGTTTGTGGACTCCGCTGGCTCTGGCCAACAGATGTCCCACTCCCCCGCAGTAATGCGCTCACCTACCGCCGCTATCAACTTGGGATCAAACCGTTTGTCTGGCTTTTTCGGACGTGTTGTCAGCCGCTCGCGACGCGGGAAACCCGCGGGGCTTTTTTGTTTGGTCTCCGCCTCGTCGCTATTGATGGGACGGTCGCGAATGTCCCCGATAGTCCCCACAATGCCGCCTATTTCGGCCGCCCACAGAACGCCCATGGTGGTGGCGCGTTGCCACAAGCGCAAATCGTCTACCTGATTGAATGCGGCACGCACGCGATCCTTGATGCTGGGATTTGGCCCTTCGTCACCCATGAGCGCGTTGGCAGTCGGCGCATGCTCCGGTCTGTTGGTCCTGGCATGCTCGTGCTCTGGGATCGTGGCCTCCACAGCTATCACATGCTGATTAAGGCCATGGCGCAGGGTGCCCATGTCCTGAGCAGGATCTCAGTCGCAACCAACCCGCCCGTGCTCAAAACGCTGGCTGATGGATCGCAGTTGGTGATTATTCAGCCACCAAAGGCTGAGCGCCCAGCCCGAAAGCCACCGCTCATTCTTCGGCGGATTTGTTATCAACTCTCGGTGCCCGCCCTCGGCGATCCCACCGCCGTGCATATGCTGATAACCAGCCTGCTTGACCCGACCGAGGCACCAGCACAAGCCTTGGTTCGTGCGTATCACGAACGCTGGGAAGCGGAAATTATGATTGATGAACTGGATACGCACCAGCGTACCGCGTATCGTCCCTTTCGGAGTCAGAAGCCCGTCGGTGTTATCCAAGAGTTTTATGGATCGCTCTTGGCGCATTATGCAATTCGTGCGATTATGCACGATGCGGCACGTGGGGCAGACATAGACCCGGATCGCCTCAGTTTTGTCACCGCTGTGGCGGAAATCCAAGCTGCCGTGCGGGAATTTCAGCAGACCGATCCGAGGGATCATGCGCGCTTGTATGAACGGATGGTGGGAGAATGCCGACGCACCCTGCTCCCGCCGCGCCGCCTGCGAATCTATCCACGCATGGTTCGGCAACGCAGGACAAAAATTCCCCGGAAAGGACCGGACGATCGTGGATGGTGTCTCCCAAAAGGGCGCTTTGCGACCGCGATCTGTTTGGTTGGGCTGGATGGACAGGCGTGGCCAAACCAAGCTCCGCTACCACCGATTCAGTGGATACAGAAGCCATAAACCGCTTATTTGACTGGCATTGGAGTATACCCTATCCTGATGTCAGATTCCGTGTAATTCACCGTCAGATTAGGGTTCTTTTTGTGATTTCTTGACAAATGCCTTCAATGGTCTTAGACTCTATCCTGACGGGTTGTCATACAAGGAGCATCGGATGACGGGACAACGGGTTGGCTATATTCGGATTAGCACCAGCGATCAGCATCCGGATCGACAGCTCGACGGCCAGACCCTTGATCGGGTGTTTACCGAGCATGCTTCGGGCAAGGATCGCAATCGCCCGCAATTCGCAGCCTTGTGCGCGTTTGTGCGTTCTGGTGATACCGTCGTTGTCCATAGTATGGATCGCCTTGCCCGCAATCTGGATGACCTGCGCCAGATTGTGCAGACCCTGACCCAACGCGGGGTTGCGATTCACTTTGTCACCGAGCACTTGACGTTTACGGGCAATGATTCGCCCATGGCAACCTTGATTTTATCCATGCTCGGCGCGGTCGCCGAATTTGAGCGGGCCTTGATCCGCGAACGCCAACGCGAAGGCATCGCTATGGCCAAGCAGCGCGGCGTGTATACCGGACGGAAGAAGGCGCTGAATCCTGCGACCATCGCCCAAGTCGTCGATCGCGCTGCTGCCGGGGAATCCAAAACGGCCTTAGCCCGCGAGTTGGGCATTAGCCGCGAAACGCTCTATCAGTATCTGCGTCAGCATGCGGCAACTGACCGAACGCGCTAAGAAACGGAGGATGCGATGAGCCTTGTTGCGATTCTTGAACAAGTCCAAACCTTGAGTATGCAAGAACGAAAAGATCTGGTGAAATTCTTGGTCGATTCCTTGGATGTTCCCCCGCGCCAACCGCTCCTCCGCTTGGCGGATCTGGCAGGGTTTGCTGCGGTGCTGGCCACGGATGACGATGCGCAAACCTACGTCGATGGGTTACGAGATGCCTGGGAGCGACCACAATGAGTGTGTTGACCACGCTGGCACCGATCCAGCGGTTATATTTCGATACAGCCCCTTTGATTTACTATACGGAGGGGCATGCACGGTATTTGCCGACGCTGCGGGTCATTATGGGGCAGATTGCTCCCGATCAGATCCATGCAATTACCTCAGTGTTAACGCTCACCGAAACGTTGATGAAACCGCTCCAGCAGCAGCAGATGGCCCTCGTGCACCAGTATCGCCTCCTGTTTTATCAAACTGCGGCGCTGACGATGGTGCCGATTACGGCTCCGATTGCCGAGTTGGCGGCCACGCTCCGGGCGCAGTATGGGCTGCGTACCCCCGATGCGTTACAACTCGCGACCGCGATTGATGCAGGGTGTGATGCCTTTTTGACGAACGATTTTGCCTTGCAGCGCGTCACCGAAATTGCCGTACTGGTGGTCGATGCTTTGGCAAACGTGGCTCCTTAATCGCGCTTGTTGGTTCCTAACACCGAAGAGGGGGTAGCCGTCGCGGTGCTCCCCCACACACCGATCATCCCGACCCGAAAATGATGCTTGACCGGAACGTGTCAATTTTTTGAGACGGGTGACGATCAGGAATTCCGTTTCAGCCGCGCTGGGTCGTCTGCCTGCGCAGCCACGCCGAGCGGCGGGTTGATCCACGCCGCTGTTGGCACGGGTGGCGGGGTCGGCGGCCCCTGCACAAAGCGCTCCGGGTGACGATCAGCGGCGGCGGTCAGCACGACCTGACGCGCGGCCACCACCGCATCCGCCATCCCGCTGTGGACCATCGCGGGGGTGAGCAGGCCTAAGCCACTGTGCCGATGGACGTGGTTGTACCAGTCCACGAACACCGTCACCCACGCCCGCGCCTCCGCCAGGCTGGCGAACCGATCCGGATAGGTTGGGCCATACTTCATGGTCTTGAACTGCGCCTCCGAATAGGGATTGTCGTTCGAGACCGTTGGCCGGCTGTGCGAGCGCCGCACCCCGAGATCGGCCAGCAGGTCAGCGACCACCGTGGATGTCATGGGCGCACCGCGATCGGCGTGAATCGTCAGCTGGTCGGGCGCAATGCCCTCGCGCAGGCAGGCATCGGCCAGCACCTGTTCGGCCAACAGCGCCGCTTCGTGGGTGGCCAGCAGCCAGCCGACGATCATCCTGCTGAAGATGTCGAGCACGACGTACAGGCTGTACCACACACCCGGCTGCGGCCCGCGCAGTTTGGTAATGTCCCAACTCCAGACCTGGCGCGGTGCGGTGGCCAGCAATTCAGGTCGGGTGTAGACCGGATGGCGGCGCACGGCGCGGCGCTCACGGGTGGCGGCATCCGCCCGCAGCAGGCGATACATGGTGCGCCAGTGGCACCGATAGATGCCCTCGTCAAGCAGCGTGGCGTACACCGTGCGCGGGGCTTGGTCCACAAAGCGCTCGCTGTTCAGCACGGCCCGCACGGCGGTTTGCTCGTCTGAGCTGAGCATGCGCGGATGGCGACGCACGGTGCGCTGCCGTCGCACGGCGGCAGGTCGTTGGCGGCGGTAGACCGTGCTGCGCGGCACACCAAGCGCCTGACAGGCGGCGGTCATCCCGACGATAGGGGCAAGGTCGTAAACGCTTTCCATCATGATTCGTTGTCCGTCGGTGCGGCTGATGCCAGTCCAAGCAGCGTGGCCATTTTTTTTTGGATATCGATGATGGCGGTGGCCTTGGTCAGCTGGTGCTGGAGGCGAGCGTTCTCGCGGCGGAGGCGAGCGTTCTCATCCGCCAGCGGATTGGCGGGCTGGGGCACCGGGCCAGGGCGTTGATTGTCGAGGCTGGTCGCACCGCGACGAAGGCGTTGTCGCCACTTGGCCAGTTGCGAGGTGTACAGCCCGTGTTGACGAAGGATCGCTCCCCGCCGTGGGTCGCCACGCGGGTAGGAGTCATACTCGTCCAGGATGGCCTGTCGCTCGGCGGTCGTCAACGTTGGTCGGTCAGTCGGGTGGGTCATGTCGTCCATGGAAGGGTCCTCGCGCCCTGATCAGAACGGATCTCGGCCAATGGAATCTGTCTCATCTGATATTAGCACACAGGGGACAGTGGCCGACCCGGCATGGATAATGCAGGGACATTGTCGCTTTCATGTTAATCCCCCAATGAGTGAGGGGGATGGAGGAATGCATATGCCCCTGCTTTGGCGTGGGCGCGTTTGGTACGCGCTCTGTCTTTTTTTCATGCTGGTTCCCCTGTTCGTGCATCCGGCCACCATCCAACCGGTTGTGGCTGCGCCGCTTGTCCCAGCAGCGTCCGCTAAACAGTGGACGCAAGCCACTCCGACCGCGCTGCTCATCGCCAATACGGCAGATGGCATCACCCTCACCAGCGCGGATACCGCCCTTCGCCAATTTCTGGAAACCACCATGGGCTGGACGGTCACGCTCAAAGATGATGACCTGGTCCAAGCGAGTGATGCGGCGACGGTCAATGTGGTGGTGATTTCGGCATCGATTGATTCGTATAAATTAGAAAATGATTTTACCTATGTCACCACGCCGATGGTGGTGAATGAATATGCGCTCTATGATCAATTGGGCATGACCAATGGGGCATCGGGCACGGATTATGGGATTAACTCGGGAACCCCGACCACGACCATTACGCTGCTCGATCCGACGCATCCCTTAGCGGGCGGCAAGAGCGGAACCGTCACCGTCCAAAGTCAGAGTTTGCGGTTGCCCTATGGCCGTCCGGTCAATCAGGGGGTGAAGGTCGCGAATCTGCCGGGCAGCGCAAGTAAAACGGTGCTGTTTGGCTACGATACTGGGGCGACGATGACGATCCCCAGCACCAAGGATGGTGGCTTGGTCGGGTCAACCCCGTTAGCAGCCCCGGCACGTCGGGTTGGGTTGTTCTTGGATGCGGATACCCCCTTGTACTTAACCAGTGATGGGTGGGATCTCGTTCGTTCCGCGTTGCTGTGGGCGATTGGGCAAACGCCACCGAGTGGCACGCCAACGCCAACTACCGTTGCTCCGACGGCAACTCCTGCGCCGGCAACCGCGACGACTGCTCCAGCGACCGCCACGGCCACGAGTCTGCCCCCGACCGCGACGGCTGATCCAGCGACTGCCACGGCCACGAGTCTGCCTCCGACGGCAACCGCGCTTCCGGCAACTGCGACGAGTCTGCCCCCAACCGTCACGCCACTGAGTGGTGCGGGGAAAAGCCTGCTCTTGGTGGTGGGCAGTGTGCCCTTGGGCAGTGGTGATGCCGCCGTGCTGCAACGCTTGACCGCCGCTCAGTACACCGTGCAGGTGATTCCCCAGACTAGTCTTACCCTCGAGGCAACCCAGGGCATGCATGGCGTGTTGATCTCCTCAACCGTCAGCGCGTCGGCGATTGGCACGCTGCTGACCACCCATCCCGTGCCTGTGCTGACCTGGGAATATGCGCTCTATGATGATTTGCGGATGACCGGCACGAGTTCGGGAACGCATTTCGGAACGAGTACTGGTAGCACGCTCAATCTTGCCGCTCCCACCCATCCGATTGCCGCCGGGTTAAGCGGGGTCGTGAGTGTCAGTAGTGCCTCCAGTAGTATGGCGTTTGGGCAACCGCTTGCGCAGGCAACGCTGGTCGCCACTCTCCCAAATGCGCCTGCCTCTGCCGGGATTTTTACCTATGCCCAGGGTGCAGCCCTCACGACGGGGAGTGCCCCCGCCCGCCGCGCTGGCTTTTTCTTTGATAATACCAGCCCCACCCTCGCGACGGCGACTGGCTGGGCCTTGTTTGATCGCAGTGTGGCGTGGCTGATTGATGGGTTTACGCCGATCCAACCAGCCACCGCGACCCCCACCGCGACGGCGATGCCGAGTGCCACGCCGACGGCGAGTCCAACCGTGGCCCCGAGTGCGACCCCGATGGTGCCGCCCACCGCAACCCCCGTTCCCACTGCGACTCCCTTGATTATTCCGCCCGATCCGGCAGCAGTGGCCCCCGCGTTAAGTGCGTTTACCGCCAGCGATTTGTTTGCGGATACCGCGTTCTTGTATACGGGAACGACCCCGATTCAAACGGGGGTGGCCCCAGATACGATGACCGCGCAGCGGGTGGCGGTGATTCGTGGACGGGTGCTGGATCGCACGCGCCAGCCGATTCCTGGCGTGCAAATCACGATTAAGGATCATCCGGAATTTGGTATGACCCACACCCGGGCCGATGGCATGTTTGATCTGGTGGTCAATGGTGGCAGTCGGTTGGTGGTCCAGTATCAGCATCCACAATTTTTGCGGGTGCAACGGGCCGTAACCACCCCGTGGCGTGATAGTGTCTGGACACCGGAGGTGGTGCTCACGCCGCTCTCGCCGATCGTCACGACGATTCAGTTGGGGGGGGCGGCACAGGCTGCCGAGGGCACGGTCAGCACCGATGATCGGGGAACGCGCCAAGCGCGGCTCTTCTTCCCCGCAGGGATTACGGCCACCTTGCGCTTGCCATCAGGGGCCACCCAACCGCTGACCAGCATTGCGGTGCGGGCCAGTGAATATACCGTCGGCGATACGGGACGTGCGGCGATGCCGGGCGAATTGCCGAGCAATAGCGGCTATACCTATGCAGCAGAATTCAGCGCTGATGAAGCCTTGGCGGTCGATGGCTCGGTGGAATTTAGTCAGGCGGTTGCCAACTATACCGAAAACTTCGTGGGCTTTCCGGTGGGGATGGCTGTGCCGACGGGCTGGTATGATGCCCAGCGGGCAGTCTGGGTTCCCAGCCCCAATGGTCGGATTATCGCGGTCTTAACCACCGCACCCTTGACCTTGGATCTGACGGGGGATGGCGTGGCCGATGACCCAGCCAGCCTCGGGATTGGTGCGGATGAACAAGCCTTTGTGGCGAGCACCTATCCGGCGGGAACCAGTCTATGGCGGGTGCCGATGACCCACTTTACGCCATGGGATCATAACTGGCCGTATGGCCCACCTGCTGATGCGGTTGGCCCCAATGGTGACCCCTTACGTCGCGACCCCCCGATTAATCAGCCCTGTCAACAACCGGGGTCGGTGATTACCTGTGAAACCCAAAGTTTAGGCGAGGCGTTTGACCTGGCGGGAACCCCCTTCCGGCTCGTCTACCAGAGTGATGCGGCTGCCACCGATCACCAGGAACTCGCGATCCCGCTGAGTGGGGCGACAATTCCTGCGTCGCTCCAAGCAATTGACGTGACGGTGCAGATTGGGGGTCAACAATGGACGCAGGTCTTCTCGCCAAGTGCTGATTTGAAGACGATCTTTACGTGGGACGGGAAGGATGCCTATGGTCGTCTGCTCCAAGGTAGTCAACCCGCGACGGTCAAGATTCGCTTTACCTATCCTGGCCAGTATCGGACTCCGGCGCAATTCGGCAGCGCCTTTGGGCAATTTGGCACCGATGCGATTGCCCTGACCGGAGATCGGGAGGCGCTCACGGTTACCGCCGAACGCACCATGCAGACGACCCTTGGCCGCGTGCATACGACGCAAAATGCCTTGGGTGGCTGGTCGCTGGATAATCACCATCAATACGATGTCCAGCAGCGTATCCTGTATCGGGGCGATGGAAGCCAGCAACAGGCGGAGGCGCGGGTTGCCATCCAGCGCGATGGATCAGGCTGGGCCTATCCACGAATTTGGAAGGTGGCCCCGACGGCGGGCGGGGGACGCTATGAAATTGGCGATGGCGGCACGGGACGCAATGACCTGTGGGAGTGGCGACCCGATGGGACGCGGATTCAGCGCAGTCTGGGAAGTCAGCCGCAGGATGGGCAACCACTCGCGACCACGGGCTTTAATATCATTCGGGATATCCACACCAGTCCTACCGGGGATCTCTATCTGACCGATGAGGGATCGCCATGGACTGGGACACCGCCGGCGATTTATCGGATTACCGCTGATCAACGACTGGAGCGGGTCGTGGGTGGGACGACCAAGGCCTTGACGATCACGCCCGATGGGGCGCTGGCGCGGACGATGCCGATCAGTATGCCCGTGGCAATTGATGTTGATCCCGATGGGACGCTCTGGTTTGTCGATACCTATAGCGTGGGCGAGGCGCAGCCAGGGGGAGCCACGCTGATGCGCGTGGTGAGTACGCTGCGGGCCGTCCGCGCCGATGGGCGGGTGATCACGCCGATCGATCCCACCCGCTTGCGCTGTGGCTTTACCACGTTACGCCAGGAGCAGATCACGGCGATCACGCACGATACGCAAGGCAACCACTATCTGACGATCCGGGGGCGCTATCCGGCAGAAACCACGCCAACGGGTACGGGCTGTATCCTCAAAGTTGATGTGGCAGGGGCGGTGACACGGATTGCCGGAACCGATACCAATGGCCAAGGAGTCGTGACCTATACGGAAGGGGTATTAGCGACTGATGCACCGCTGATTGATCTTGCTGACCTGCATGTGCATCCCGATGGGCGCTTGATTGTGCAAGAATCGGGAGCCTTGCGCGAGATCATGCCCGATGGCACGATCCGCACGCTGGTTGGCAATCCGCGGTTTACGACCGATGCGCAGATTGGCCAGATCTATGGCAGTATGGTCTTACCGGATGGACAGGTCTCGTTTTCCACCCGCGCGATTCAGCGCGGCACGCTGTTGCCACCCTACCCCGGCGCTGGCCAAGCACGGCTTGAAGTTCCCGCATTGGATGGGAGCGAGGTCTATGTGTTTACCGCAAAGGGTCAGCATCTGCAAACCCGTGATGCGCTCACGGGGATTATTCGCGCGAGTTTTCTGTATGATGCCGCCGGGCGCGTGACGGGGGTACGGGATCAGCATGGGCGGACAACGACGATCACCCGGGCGACCGATGGCACGCCGACAGCGGTAGTGAGTCCAGATGGAGTCACGACGACCCTCACGGTGGGAGCGGATGGGCTGATTGCCCAAATCAGCGACCCCACCCAGAGCCACTGGACGCTTCAGTATCAAGATGGCCGCTTAATCCGCCTGACCGATCCGCGCAATCCGGCGTGGGTGCATCAGTATACCTATACCGCTGATGGCCGCCTCAGCCAAGACACCGGGGCAACCGGGGGCTGGACCGCGTTGGCCCAGACCCAACTGAGCGCGACCACGAGTCTGATTACCAGCACAACGGCCACGGGGATCACTACCGAACACTGGATCAGTACGGCCACCGATGGCACGACGACGCGGATGGTGACGACAGTCGGCGGATCGACCACGACCACCCAGATCGATGCCCATGGCAATCAGGTGCTGATCGATGAACGCGGCATGCGGCGCACGACGACCATGGCCCCCGATCCGCGCTGGGGGATGGCGGCCCCGTATCCGGCGGCGATCACGGTGACCAATCCAGCAGGGCAGGTGGTGGCGACCACCACGATGGAACGGAGTGTGGTGCTGAGTGATCCGACCGATCCCTGGGGGACTGTCAAGTAGATTGTGTATTTCGCCCCATTACCCCGGAAAGCGTCCGTCAAAGCGAATGGCCAATTGGTTGCGAATCCGTGCCCAGTTTGGCAGCGTGACCCATTTTGCAGTGATATCGCG
>NZ_BAABRU010000043.1 GCF_039545135.1 Herpetosiphon gulosus
GGTTGGTCGGCGGTCGTTGGTGCGGGTTTGTGTTTTGCTCGTGGCATGGTATCCCCTTACAAGCCTATTCTGGAAATGCTCGTCTTTGGGTTGGGAACCAAATACACACGCTATTGTACAGTCTCTGACGCGCAGGCGCTGGAGGCTATCAAACTGTTGATAGGTCGTCGCGCTCAGTGCGTTAGTCGTCGCAATCCGATTGCCAAACAGATCATAGCGATAGGTTGTCGTGGCTCCGGTCGCATCGGTTTCCGCTACCACCCGATCATAGCCATCATAGCTGGTCGTATTTGTTGCGCCGGTCGCATCTGTATTGGTAATCGGTTTGCCTGCGCCATCGGTAGCCGTCGTCGCCGCCACCACGCCCAGGGGATCGATGCGCTGGCTCGGTTGCCCCGTCGCTCCATCGTAGACGGTGGTGCTCGTTCCGGCGGGCGTGGTCGTGCTGACCAAGCGTCCAACCCCATCATAGGCATAGCTGGTTACCATCCCCAAGGCATTGGTGATCGCCGCCGTTTGACCGAGCGCGGTATAGCCATAGGTGGTGACCCCACCCAGCGGATTGCGCTCCTGCTGTTTGAGTCCCGTGGCGGTATAGGTATAGATCGTGGTCGCGCCGAGGGCATCGATCGTCATGCGCAACTGGCCCGTGATTGGATCGTAGACTGAGTGGGTCGTTGCCCCCAGCCCATCGGTTTGGGCAATCAATTGGCCAAGTGGGTTGTAGGTCATGGTCGCAACCACGCCGAGCGGGTTGGTGATCGCGGTGGTCAGCCCTAAGGCATTATAGCCATAGGTGGTGGTTTCGCCGAGCGGGTTGGTCGTGCTGCGCACGCGGCCTTGCGGATCATACGTTAGTGTGCTGGTCAGAATCCGCTGTTCTTCGAGCAGCCAGCGTCCAGTTGCGGCCACCAGCCGTGTCCCAGGAACGTAGGCATAGGTCGTTTTGGCTCGCAGAGTATTCGTATGATCATAGGTCGCCTCCGCCGTCACCAGATCAGGAAACTGCGGATCGTCATACGAGCGCTGGATATACAAATCATCGGTGGGATCGTCCATCACCCCAAAGGCATCGGTGTAGATCGGCTGGCCATTGGCATTATAGATATAGCCGGTTTGGCGGAATTCATAGGCTCCGGCCCGCAACTCGGCCCGTACATCGTCAAACGCCGCCGGGACTTCCAAGCGCTCAACGCCCGAGGGCACCATGCGGGCTTGGAAATTGCGCACGGTTTTGTGACAATAGTCGGTCGTGGCGGCCAAGGCGCGTTGGCGTTGTTGCGATTCCGCCCCCGGCGTACAGCCACTCTTATATTCGGTTCCTTGATAGGGCGATTCAGGATGATATTTCTCGAAATCAACATTGCCAAGACAATCGCGGCGCATCCGCTCAATGGTTTGTGAGGTCTCACCCAGCGATTGGGGTAAAATACCGCCAAATAGTGATAAGGCTCCATTGAGCGTATACCCAATCTCGACCAAGGTCGGATTTAAGCCGAGTTCTTCCCCGGTGAAACACGATGGTTCTGCCGCCGCAGCGCTCGCACCGCGTGCTGCGGTTGACGGGAAGAACCACGCCAATTCCTCGGCGGTTGGCGTATGCAATTCTTGCTGCACCACATAGGCCGGATTGCGACTCTCCATACGCTGATAACGATAGGCGGTTTGGGTTGCGCCATTCAGGCTGATCGTGCGTAGGTGATACCCTTCTCCAGCAACCTCAGGTGGGGTGTAGGTGAAGGCCAGCGTCGTGCGAGCTGCCGTCGCACCGAGCGGATGCTCTGTGATCGTTGCAAGCAACAGGCGGCTACGATCGCCATCGACCACACTGCTATAGCCAAAGCGATACTGCCGCGCGACTGTCCCAGCAACACGGGTTTCGAGCATGGCCAGCCGTTGGCTGGTATAAAACAGGTCAGAAGGCTGCTGATCGTTGCCCATGCCGCCAGCTGTCCGTGGCTCGTAGTGGAACACCACCTCGGCGGTTGGCGCAATCCCATGCTGCGGATTGCCGCCCCATGCCACGCTTAATGGATAGCCCGCTCGTTCATACACCGCCCCCGCATGGGTCGCGGTCTCGGTGGCATACGTCCATTGCTGGCGATTGCCGAGCAAATCCGTCACATGATCAAGATTCCAGCGCCAGTGGTGGGCATTTCCAGCGGCATCCCGCATGCGCCAGGCACTCGTGGCACTTGCGCCAAACTGCCACGTCCGGCCTTGTTGATCCGTCATCACCCAATACCAGCCACCATCCACGCCGTGGCTTGCGCCGCTCTGGCGGGTGATCCGCAGATCCCAGCCATCAAGATCGCTGCTTTGGGCACTTTGGCGATCAAGCTGATAGGTGGTGTCGCCCAACGTCCAGTCATGCACCAACCGCCAGAGGTGACCATGCCAGAGCAGCGCATAACTATCATCAGCGGGGTCACTGGGAGTCAGGTCGGGGAGCCGCAGCACCGCATATTCGGGCACGGCAACCCCGGCTCCTGCTAATGACCCTTGCTGCGCACGGCCAAGATCGGCCAAGGCGCTTTGCACCCGCAGTGACCAATCCATAGGCTGCATTGGTCCGGTCGGGAGCAGTAAGGGAATATTCTGGGCACTGGAGCCATTCTGCTCGATGCGGTCATACGAGAGCAAGGCAGGCGGTAGCGCAGGTTGGGTTGGGTCTTCAACGGTCGGTGGGACAACGATAATACTATCGCTACTCACCGAGATCACCCCGTCCGGCGACCGATACATCGCAAACACCCGCTGTTCGCCTGGGCCTGATGGCAGCGTCCATGGCAGAGTTAATGGAATGGTGTACTCAATAACTTGCGGCTGCCCATAATCGTTCGGATTGGGAATACTGCCTTGTGTCAGCGGAATGGCTGCCCATGTGGTTGGTGTGATGCTTGGACTGTGGCTTAGGCCAACCGTCCACCCTGACGCGATCGGGTTAAGGTAGCCGAACGGCGGCGTTATCGTAATGACGACCGTCTTGGTGATCGTCGTTGCTGCATCATTATTCACAAAAATGGGAAAGCGCTGAGGATCATGCCCAAAGACCGCTGCACTGGAATTCCCAACTAAGCCCACCCCAGCATAGTAATAATTGGGGTTAAGCAAGGCTTCGCGATGGCCTTGGGAACTAGTCATCCACATATTAACCGCTTGGGACGGCCTAATGGTATTATCGCCACCCTTAATTTGGACAGCATTTTCAGCAGTTGTGCCTTCAAAACCAAAACGTCGGCCCCGATCAATATGCGTACTCCCATCGCTTCCGGTATGGCCTAAGAAATCATGGGTAAACATATCGGTTGCTTGCACATGGCCCGCTTGGCGTAGGGCATTACTATAGGCTAATGGGGCTAAACCGAGACTGGTTCGTTCAACATTAATTAAGCGCAGCGCCTCACGTTCGTCCGGACTGGCAAACGCATAATACTCATCCTGATCATCGGGTTGCACTGATAGCAAGCCAGGCGTTGCGTGGAGTTGGATGGTATAGTCATTGCGGAGCAGGAAATCGTCGTTATCAATTTCGATGGTATACTCATCGGTATACGCCCCATCAAAGCGGGCTTGTTGACTCAGATCATAGTGTGAAATCGTCATCCCATCACTATAACTGGTGGTATAACTCAAGGTTGATGAAATGACCCGCGCATGCGCTGGATCGCTTGCCCGATAAAAGCGCAGACGTGGGATAAACTTCGTGCCACGAATTTCGAGGGTATAGGTCTGATGCGGCAGTGTTGGAATGCGTACCCAGTCTTTGCCAGCTACCGTGGTGCGAGTATACCATTGGTTTGCCGTCAACAAGAGAGCGGTGGCTTGGGTGCGGATCGGCTCCGCCAATGGCGCTTGAATGCGCTCCACCAGCACACTATACCGCCAGTCATCACTGAAGGTTTGGATATTGCCCAGCATGGAGACATGCAGGGTGTACCACCCCGTCGTATTGGCATGAAAGAGGTAGTCTTGAATCCCCCCATGCGCGGCATCAAGGCTCATCGCACGGCCATTGCCAAGAATATCAATAAAGGGATAGGTTCCCGTTGCTTGCCCAAAAATCGTGACCCGATACAAGGCCGTGGCTTCCCCTTGAAACCGGAGATAATCGTGATCAAGATTGCTGCTGAAGGTGCCATGATACGGCTGATCAACCTGCATTACGGTTGCATGAGCCAAATCATTATTTGGCTCGCTGGGGTTATTGCAGATATACGGACACGTCGCAATGCCCAATTGATAGCGCACAACCGGATCATTCAGCCCGGTCTTGACCCGAATGTGGTAGGTTTGGCCGGCGCTTAATGGGTGCACCACCTGCTCACCGCTGGCCAGCAGGGTTGCTCCTGCATACAACTCGATCTCGGTGATCGCGAAATCCGTCGCCTGATGCAGTTGCAGGTGATAGGTTATCGCCGTGGTTGGCGTGAACTGATACCAATCCTCATCGAAATCGGGCGTGGTGGTGCAGAGCGTCGCCATCGCACTAAATCCAACGCTTGCGGTCGTCGCGGTTGCTGCTGCGCTATTGAGTTCATCAGCACACGGATCAACGCGCACCATGCGTAAGCGATACTGCATCTCTGCGCCCGCTTTCGGACTCGTTGCCCGCACATAGACCTCGCCGCTGGTGCTGGGTGTCCACACCGCCCACGTGAGGCCACCAAGCCGATCACTTAAATAGTGGGGTGGTGAGGCGAGGTCAGAGATAGGCTGATTATATTGATTGCGAAAACTCACGCCCATGCCGCTGGCATCGGGATGATCGGATGTCAGCAGCAGGCGATATTCCGTTCCCGCCTGAACCGCTAACCGATACCAATCGTAGCGGTCGTTGGCATGGGCACAGAAGGCTCCTGCAAGCTCGGCGTGTTGCAGCAGTTGGGCCTCGCCAACACTGTCATCAAGCGGCATCCCCGCATCACGGCAGGCATTGCTGGCGATCGTGAGGGTATAGTACGGCATGGCTGCGCGGGTTGGATCGGTTCGACGCAGCTGAATATACAGTGGTTCATCCGCAACCGCCAGAAAGCTCAGGCGTGGCGTGCGGGATAACGCGGTGATCGTCGTATTGGGGTGCACCAGCGTTTGGGCATCACCACGATACACCCGAACATCGGTGGTATAGTCCACACTCAGGTCACTGAGGGCAAGGCTATACCATGTTCCTGCCGTCCCAGTCACGGTATACCAATCTTCATCACCCCGACAAAACGACCGTCGAGCAGGCATGCCCAGCGTCAGCACTTCGGCTTGGGCTGCGCTATTATTGGCGGTTTCGGTGGTGCTACAGACCGTATTTCCATGATCAATCCGAACACGGTAATAGAATCCAGCTGGTTGCTGGCGCGTTGGAAATGAAGTAATCCGGAGAAAATAGCTTCCATCGTTGGGGACAACGACGCTCACCTGTGAACCCCACGAGAAGGAAATACTCTGCAGATGCTGCGGTGATTCTGCATCATCGTTTTCGGCTAACAGGGTTCCTTGGGCATCGTATACCGCAAGCACCGTATCAACCCCAGGATAGAGGTTGGTGGTATTGATCGTATATGCCCCACCGGCGACCCCCTGAAACGCAAGCCAATCCACATCATCACGCGCACAAAAGGCCTGCGTGATGGTGGTGCCCAAGCGCAATTCAGTTGCTTGGGCTTGGTTATTATTGGGTTCATCGGCATCAACACACTGATTCATCGATACCCGTGGCACGACTGGGGTGGGTGATGCACTGGCGATCGGGAATGGCTCCCAGGCAATCGGTGTGATCGCAGCTGGCAACGGGGTACTGGTTGCACTCGGCGTAGCCGTGGCAGCGGGCGTGGCCGTCACCACGGGCGTTGCGCTGCTGATCGGCGTGGCCGTGGCAGGAACGCTGCTGCCGACCGCCCATAACACGGCGGCATCAAACAAGGCCCAACCTTCGGCAGTTGCCACGAGTGGCGTATCATCATTGAAAAAGAAGCCAACCCGCCGCGCAGGAGCCGTCGCACTCACCATGACTGCGCCTTGGTCGTAGCCAAAGATCACGGCTTTGGTCGTGGTGCTGGAGGTTCCGGCAATCCGCACGGCATTCGCATTGGGACTGCCATAGGGCATAGCGCGGCCAGCACTCATCACGCTGACGCTGCCACTCAACCCCGCCGCCATGGGCTGGCTCGGGTTTTGGATCGTCAGCGTGGCTTGGCTGGCGGTTGTGCCATAATCCGTGCCCAAGGTCGTACTGGTCATGCCCATCTCAAGATCGTACAGGCCATTTTCCCAGAGCATGACCGGAACCGCCACATCACGGAAGGCGTTGCCAATCGTGCTCGAACTGACCGTTGAGGAAATCAGCACCAAACGCTGACCATTGGCACTACTGCTGCTGGCAGCACTTTGCACCACCGTGGTGACACTATAGCCCAGACTCGTGAGTTGCTGCACAATTCGCGCATCGGCGGAACCGACAGCGGGAGTACTGCCCACAATCAGCACCACCGGGCCACCATGGCCTGGTGATGGGATCGTGGTTGGCGCTGCGCTGGTAGCGGTTGCACTCGGAAGTGTGGCGGTAGGTGTGGCCGAGGGAGCCGTGGTTGGAATAATCGGGGTGGCTGAGGGAGCCGTGGTGGGCGTAGCGGACGGCACTGCCGTCGCCGTGCTGGTTGGAGGGCCAGTCGTGGCTGTCGGGCTGGCGGTGGCCGTGGCAGCAATACTGGTTGGGGTAGGTGTTGGCGCAGGCGTGCCCGAACCAGCCGCCCATGCGACCGCCGTATCAAACAACGTCCAACCATCGGTGGTTAAATCTAAGGCCGCCGTTGGATCAAGGAAAAAGCCAACCCGTCGGGCTGGAGCGATTCCGGTCACCATCGCCGCACCCGTATCATAGGCAAAATACATGTGGCGGGTCGTCCATCCGGTAACCGTGGCAATCGGGGCAGCGGCGGTACTCCCACGGCCAAACGGCAGTTTGTGCGCCGTCGCAAACACCGTCACCGGCGAACTTAAGCCAGCGGCTAAGGGATGCAGCGGATCGGTCAGGACGAGTTGGGTCGTACTAGGGCTACTGTCATAGCCATAATCGGGGCCATTCGCCGTCCCCGTCATGCCCAAATCATCATACACCGCATGCTCATTGACCACCATCGGCACGGGCGTGTTCGCAAAGGTCGCGCCAATTTTCCCCGAATCGACGGTCGCCGAGATATAAATCAAGGCTTTGCCATCCGCATCGGCGAGGGTTTCTTGATCATGGTTTTTGCGTACAACCGTGTAGGTTATCGCTAAACGCGCAGCAATCGCATCATCTGCTGCCGAGGCAGCAGAACCAGTCAACAACAACACCGTCCCCGCTGATTGGGCAACCGGTCGGGCTGCGATGGGGGGTGATTCAACCGAATGAATGGTACGGGCCACGGCGACATCAGCACGTGGCAGGAGATTGGCGAACAGTGAACACAACGTTAAGACAGCAGTAAACCGCCGCCAGACACGGGTTGTCATGGGTACTTCCTCTTCTACTCTGAGAACGATCACTCTACTAGTCTCTCAGAGGCTGGGCCTGATTATCGCTGAGGCCAAGGCCGATTGTCAAGTCGGATGTGATGGTCACCAGGCATCAATCACTGACCCCCACCACGCGCAAACAACGATTTCGAGTGCAAGCCAACCGCAGACGATTGCGATCCTGCCGTTATGCGCGATGCGATGGAGAGCGCGAAAAACGCGGGCGCACTCGCCATGGAACGGCATCACTGGCGCACGCATCGGCTCAGACCAGCAGCTAGACTATCCACCTGCGAACAGCTCAGCACCAGCATCGCATGCCATCGGCAGCGGCCTTGGCACTGGCGGACTGGAATGTGGTGATCACCAATGCGCCGCGCACGCTGATCAGTCCGACCGTTGGTGCGGGTGCGCTGGCAGATTGAGTTGCTGTTTAAGCTGGGGAAAGCCATGCCCGCCTTGATGACTGGCGCACGGCCAACCCGGCACGGGTCTTGGGTGAAATCGATGCGAAATTGATTGGGTTGGTCTTCCAGCAATGGCTGCTGGCGGCCAGCAGTTGGCATGATCCGGAGCGGAGTTTGTTCAAAGCTGCACCGATCGTCGCGGGGATGGCGGGGGAATTGGCCAGCACGCAGGCTGATCCGCCGCAGTTTCTACGAGTGCTGACGCAGCTCACAGCGCTCATCCAGCGCTGGGCGACGACCAATAAACGCCATCAGCCGCCGACGACTGCCCAGCGTTTACGGGCAGTCACGGCAGCATCACAATAAGCTTGATGCGCATGGGGGGCTTAAAACCTACCCTTGGAATGTAAGGAGGTGAGGGCATGTATCTATTTACGAGTATAGGGCAGCCAAACATGGTTGGTTAGACTTTCGGGTGGGATGGTTGGGCGTGGGGTTGGGCTGGGTGTTGGGGTGGCTGAACCAGGCGGAGTCATATAGGGAAATTGCTGGGTTCCAGTGCGAATCACATCATCGCCAAGCCCAATATTTTCATCAACAATTATATTGCCATAGACATCGGTGGTGCGAAAGCTGTAGGGGCCAGTGCCCATACCGGTCTCGGCAATAAAATAATTAAAAATAAAACGTGGGGCAACTTTATAAGCCGCTTGACCCATGCGATATTCAAATTTGGCGATAGCATTACGATGATTGCGGGGCTGCACCGCCGTCCACCATTGGCTACTACCATCTTTGAAATGATAACTGACCTTGCCTGTGGTGGCTGAATTGCTGATTAACTGCCAAGTGATCGGCACAATGCCAGTAACTCGATTGGCGATGCGGTCGAAGGCTTGTGGGCTAAGGTCGATATGACCAGTTTGACATTCAGGGCAGCGGTCGGTAATTTGGACTGTGACCGATCCCAATGGCCCAGTAATTTTAACGAACGCGCCACAATAATCGGCGGTAGCATAATCGGGGTTATTCATGGCCCCGAATAGCAAATCGTTGGGCACAGGAATACTACAATTGCCCAAACCAGTGGCGGTGTAATGGGTAGCTTGGCCTTGGCGAATTGCCCAAGGATTGGTGATTGTGGCCGGATTTTGGGCAAAACTCTGTTGTTGCCACGCATAGCTGCCAAGCAAAATCATGAACAAACTTGCAAACAATAACCAGCGCGTAAAATGATGTCGAACAAGCATACAACCTACCTTTAACTAATAATTAATAGTTGCCACTCTACGCAAAGCAACGCTTGCTGTCAAGTTGCCAATAATTGAGGCTTGCATAATCGATATTTTTGCAGTATCGTTATATGAGCCTAGCACAAGAATCAAACCCCAACGGCAAGCGACTGATCATCTCTAACCATCAAAAGTTAACTGATTCCTAACATTTAATTATAGTTAAAAAATGATTAAGGAGGATCTGATGACGAATGGAGAGTCAGCTACAGGACGACGTGACGATACGATTGCCGACTATATGAAAATCCTTGCAAGAGATTGGGAATTAGAAGATTGGTTTGTATGGCCGCCTGATACCTTTGCATTTACCTCGCTACTGCTCAAAAAAACCGGAATTTATACCTTAGTGATTGATTTGCCTGATGGTGAGAAATGGCCAGATAATAGCGACGAAATTTTACCAACAGAACATTGTGATTGTAAAGAGACCAAAATATTGTATGAGCAAGCATTTGAGACGATTCAATTCGAATGGTTTAACTGGATTCAGTCTGATGATAAACCAACGACAACAATGCCTCCAATATTATTTAACATTAAAGAAGAAATGCAACAATTATATACGATTGTTCATATTGATGAACTCTATAGTTTGACTATACAGAATGAAAATGGATTTGGAATCGATGAATTTAATCAAAATGCTTGGCGATATTGCCAGCTTTTATTAAGTTTGCATATGCTTGCAGATCAAGCATGCGCTGGAATGGGAACACCATCGGCCAATCGATTGGCCGATGATACTACAAAAATTGCGCATGGTGTTGCTAATATGTTTTTAACTTTACATGGTAGTTTATCTCGCCTGCCAATTTTAACTGTACGGGTATTACCAAAAATGCGTACATCACGCTCAGGTATTACGCTACGCTCGCTCTCACACCATGTGACAGCTCATCGAACTGAAGTTGATATTCAATGGCGGACTATGCCATGGGTTAATATCGACGATAATACCCTAAATATTTTAATTGTTCCTTGGCCATATCATATTAAATCGTCATCGTTTTCACCAAGCAATTATACAGTTAATCGTGATACCAAAGAGCGAACTCGCTACTTTCAATATCATGGCGAGCGTGAAAAATTTACTCCTGCTGCTTTAATTTCAATGATTCAGAACAGCCAAAAAAATGTTGCGCGAATTCATTTAATTGTTTTCCCTGAAGCGGCACTTGATGAACAAAATTTTGATAGTTTG
Source organism: Herpetosiphon gulosus (assembly GCF_039545135.1). Classification (NCBI taxonomy): domain Bacteria; kingdom Bacillati; phylum Chloroflexota; class Chloroflexia; order Herpetosiphonales; family Herpetosiphonaceae; genus Herpetosiphon; species Herpetosiphon gulosus. The sequence goes on from NZ_BAABRU010000043.1 coordinate 10,395, forward strand.
TTGTGGGCTTTGCAAAATAGCGAAGATTTAGACCGAACACAGCTACCAATGGTTTTAGCTGGTATTCATGATTCCACATCAGAGCGTTCAACAAAACTTGGTCGGAATAAAGTAATCTTGGCAACTTTTTTTGCAGGTAAATGGTATAAAATGCGCCAAGATAAGCATCATCGTTGGAAGTTGAACCCACCGCAGATCACGCGCTATGGGCTTTCAGGAGTTTTAGGCGGCGAGAATGATTGGTGGGAAGCAATTCATATTCCAAAACGGCGCTTATCGGTCTTGGCTCCCAATAACTGGTTAACGCTTTGTCCATTAATTTGTGAAGATTTGGCGCGTTTGGAGCCAGTTTCTGAGCTGATTCGTGGGATTGGCCCAACCTTGTTGATAGCCTTGTTGATGGATGGCCCACAACTTAAATCGCGTTGGCCTTCGCGCTATGCCACGGTTATGGCTGATGATCCTGGGACTTCGGTCTTGTCGGTTAGTTCCTTAGGGCTTGTTCGTGTATCACCAGATAAAGATGGTAAAACTGGTTCACAAGTGATTGCTTTGTGGAATGATCAAGAATCAGGGCTTAAAGAGATTTCAGTTGATGACCCTGAATCTGGTGGGGTTATTCTGACTATTTCAGCTGTTTGGAATGAAGAAATAACTGCTGATGGCCGAAGTGATAACCACAATGCCGCAGTTTTTACGTTTCAGAATACCTATCAGGTTCGTAGCGGAGCACAAAATCATAATATCGAATTGAATTTGAATAAGAATTTTAATCAAAGTGATAAAAATGATTTGCAAGAAATTTCAATATTTTCTTCGTTTATTGATACCATTTTTGATTTGAATGATACATATTGTGATGAGATAAAAAGTTGGATCGTAGATGATACTAGAGAATTTGAAATAAAATCAACGATAGGTAAGATGTACAAAGATTTATTTGATATATTTAAGGACAAGTATAATACAATGAATCATCATAATACTACAAGTGATCATGAGGATTTAGATACATATATTAATTGGATATTTAATGCAATAATTGAAATTAAGAAAAAATACAAAGTAAGGAAAGAAAATATATATGAAATATTTGTAGATATCGTTGGCGATATACTCAATAAAGTTGAAGGATATAAATTTGTAAGTGATGTATTTAATGAAAAAAGTATTTATATATCATATAACAATATAAATATAGATATAATGAAATTATTCAATAAAGAAAAGGATGAAATACCAAATCACCGAAAGATTAGAATTATTATTTATGACTGTCTGGCAATCTTGTGGACAATTCATACACGATTGAATTATTTACGAAAACATGGTAATTTTCATCAAAAACATGCTGAATTATCACACCAAATTGAACAGTTATGGGCTGAGAAATATGATGAAAAATGGTTATTAGCTCGGCAACGGGAGAAAAAATAAATAAGCAATCCCCAGCATGGTTTGGTTTCATGCTGGGGATTTTTGCTTAAACCTGAGCGATTGGTTTGAACCAATTCAATTTTAAGCCCAACCAAACGACCAAAGTAGCCAAGCCAATGCACAAACCCGCTGCAATAAAGACCAATTGTGGCCCTGAGATATCGAACATATAACCGCCAGCTTGGGTTGCCAACAATGGCGATAGCCCACCAGCAATTGCGCTAATTAGGCCTTGGGCGGTTGCCAGCAAGGTGGTTGGAATGCGCTCGGTAATTAGGCGAATGATCGCAACCGAGTACAAGCCAAATCCACAAGCCCGAAACATGCCAATTGGAATTAACATCCAGGCTTCGCTAACCATGCCGCTACCAATAAACCCAAGCCCAAGGATTAAGGTTGAGGCGGCTAGGGTTTTAGCTGTGCCAAAACGAGCGATCACCCGATCAGCATTGAGCATCACGGGCACTTCGGTGCTAGCGATCACACATGGCAAAACCCCCAGCATGAGCGTGCTACCGCTGATCCGTTGAATTAGGTTGCCATCGAACATTGAAACCATGCTGAAGGCCGCCCCAACCAAACTAGTAATCACGACAATTGCGATGAATGCGGCATCGCGTGGCGCTTTGGCTGATTTGGTGGCAGTTTTGCGCAATTCAGGCGTATGATCAAGGCTATTAGCCACGATCGCGACCAAACCAGTCATCAACCCTGTCAAAATAAACATCGTTGGATAGCCAGTTTTGGCCCACCAAATGCCACCTAATAATGAGGTGACGGCATAGCCAACCGAACCCCAGAGCCGCAATTTGCCATAAGCCAGTTGATGACGCACGGCCATGCCTGCGATCATGCTATCGGCCAATGGCGCGATTGGTCCGCGTACCACTGCCAAAACGACCATTACTGGCAAGATTGTAAAGAAGGTTGTTGGAAATGCCAGCGCGATTTGGCTTAACCCAGTTAAGGCCAACATGCTTAGGAGTAGCTGTACATGCCAGCCACGTCGATCGGCTGTTGCGCCCACCAATGGGTTGAACAACAGCACTGCTAGTGGGCTAATTGCCCCAAACATGGCTATTTGTTGACCACTTAAGCCAAGGTTGGTGAAATATACATTAATGAATGGAATATACATCCCCACGCTTGACCAGAAACATAAATAGTACAAACTACCCCGAACCCCGGGACGTGCATTCGATCGCCAGAGCGCCAAACGGCTGCCCATACGCTGACTCCTCGTAGATTCCAACAATATGCCAACCTGTGTTATAAGACCATGCTGGGAATTTTGTGCATACAACAAAGCTGACGAGTGCTACGCCTGCCTCGCCAGCTTCATTGCTGCGGTTTTGCATCTGTAGATTGCAAAAAAACGAGCGCTTTCTGGAGCGACTCGTTTTTGCAAAGCATGGGTCTTACTTCACTTCTGTAACGATACAGCTAATTTCTGAAATTGCAAGTATGATCATATGATAACGTTCGAGTAGTCCCTCATCCCCCACGCAGGTGAGGGGATAGACAAGCAGGATTTTGCTGAGGCCGCATTGTTGATTAACGCCTAGACAGCTATGGTACAGTATGCAAGCTATCATCATACTTTCATTGCGAAAGGACATTGCTGTCATGACTGGTCTGCGTCGGCTTCTTGGTCTACTCGTTTTAGGATCGTTGGCGCTAGGCCTGCGTCAACCCACTACTCAAGCGGCTCCCAACGATAGTTTACACCTCACCTTGGGCAATCCTAGCAATGCTGTGGCTGATCCATTAGTGCCAAATAATTATTTAATTGAACGCACGCAGTATGCCTTGGCCTATCAGCGCGATGCGGGAATTCCCGCTTGGGTCAGCTGGCACTTAGAAGTACAAGATTTGGGTAGCACTTCGCGCGGCGATTTTGTAGTTGATACCAGTTTGCCCAGTGGTTGGTATCGGGTCGCGACCAGCGACTACAGCGGTAGCGGCTATGATCGTGGTCATATGACCCCATCAGGCGATCGCACGATTTCGCGGGCGGCTAACGATCAAACCTTCATCATGTCGAATATTATTCCTCAAGCACCTGATAATAACCAAGGCCCATGGGCCGATTTGGAAAACGATTGTCGCACGTGGGCACGCGCTGGCAATGAGTTATACATTATTAGTGGTGGCTATGGTACGAAAGGCACGATTGCTAGTGGTCGGGTTTCAATTCCGGCGGTAACTTGGAAGGTGATTGTGGTGCTGCCAGTGGGGACTGATGATGCTAATCGAGTGGCTGCCAATACTCGCGTGATTGGGATTTGGATGCCGAATGATCAGGGGATTCGCAATAATGCTTGGGAGCAATATCGGGTCAGCGTCGATTATATTGAAAGTATGACTGGCTATGATTTCCTCTCGAATGTGCCGACTGCGGTTCAGGCGATTGTTGAGGCGCAGGTTGATGGTTCACCAGTGGTGACCGTCACGCCTGGAACGGTTTCGCCAACTGCGACCCGCACGCCAACCGCAACGCCAACTGCGACCCGTACCGCTACCCCAACAGCGACGGCGAGCACAACCGCAACGCCAAGCAATACGCCTACCCCAAATACAACAAGCACCACAATTCCCAGCGTAACTCCTTCGATCACGGCCAGTGCTACGCCTTCAGTCAGCGCAACCGTGGTTATTCCTCAATATTATTCCTTTTTGCCCTACGTCACCCAATAACTAAAAAAATGACGCATCCTGCTAATGATACTCCTAGCAGGATGCACTGGTCGAGCGGTTCATCAGGCAGCCAATAACGCGGTTAAAGGCTGCTCGATTTCGCCTAGATTAATCCAATATAAACCAAGATTGGCCTGTGGATTCAGTAGTGTGATCAGAATATGGCTGTGAATTGGCCGAATCAAACACAAGCCTTGAGCCGTCCGAATAATGCTTTCTTCGGTTTGGCCTAGGGCGGCACTAGCAGCAACTTTATCGGCGATGCGCAGCCATGGGCCGCTAATTGACGCTAATTGCTCAGGATTAATCGCCTGGGGCAAGGTTGAGACCAGCAGATCGCCATTTGGATCGATTAATGCTGTGCCAATCAGATCGGTGCTATGACGGCCTAATTGCTCAAATAGTGCCTGCACCTCGCTTGATTGATCAAAGTGATCGGGCGTAATGTATTCTTTTTGGACAGAGTTAGCGGTGGGTAATGTGCCGCCCAAGGCGGTCATGATCCGTTGGATTGATTCTGGTTTGTTCATGTTGTAACTGTCTACTATGTGATGGCTTGAATGATCTAAGGCGTTGCGGAGATGGTCGGGTAGGTTGGATTGTTGTGATACCAGCAAAACGACTGGGCCAGTGATCCAGGGCTGGATTTGATCGGCCAATTTGAGCATGGCTGCATTATCGTTGATTGAATCGATTAACACAATACAGCTGCTTACGGTTTGGGCGAGGTCGGGTAGCACTGGGCTAGCACTCGCGGGGATGCCATACCAGACTGAACGCTGTTCGGCGTAATCTAAATGGCCTATATCCATGGCAATGCTTTGAGAGCTTGGCATGCTCGAAAGCTCAAGCTCATGGCTGCTCCAGGTATCACAAATTTGCTGAATAAACTGGGTTTTTGGTGCTGCTTCAGCGCCAACGACTAAGATTCGCTGAGTTGTCATGGCTACGATGCTCCTGTGTGATCGTTGGTGTTGAGCCTAAACTGCATGCATCTAGCGTGCAGCTAAAAATAGCGTTTGTAGACAGTCTATATCAATTTCCTAACAAAATTGCTTACGTAAGCAAACTAATCACTTACGTTTCAAAAAATCTACCCTAAGCGGTAGATTTTACCAAATATGGGTTGCACCATATAGGGGATGGCACAAAGATTATGCTTATGTTAAAGTTTCGCTATTGATTATAGGTTGATTGCTGAATCGTAATTTTAGCTATCTATAGAGCAAGAAGCTTGCCAACGAAAGTTTACTATGGTAGTAACACTCCAAATCCAACACGCATTAAAACAATCGACAAATCCTGCCCATACGATCGATTTATTGAATGTATGGGCTGCAAATTTACGCCACACCGATTTAGCGCAAGCTTGGAAAATAAATTATCAAGCCGAATATCATGCTCGCAATGGCATATTTGCCCACACACCCTACTACCAAGGCTTGGTAGAGTGTTGGTATTGGCGAGGTAAGTTTTATAGTGTGCATAAAAAATATGCCGAGGCACTTGGTTGTTTTTATAAATCGATGGAATATTGTGATTATGTTGATGATGCATTGCTTAGCTTTGAAAATCAGGCTGCTTGCTATTATCAAGATGCCCCCGATCAGTTTATTGCAAATCGAGTTGATAAATTAGCATTACATAATATCCTTGGAGTGACCTTGGCCTTGCAATTACAGCTTGATGCAGCGTTAGAGCATTATTTAATTGCTGAAGAAATTGCAATTATGACTCACAATGAATGGATGCAAACGATTCTCAATAGCAATATTGCCTATTTATATCGCGTACTTGAGCAACCAATCGAGGCCGAAAATTATTTGCAACGGGCCTTTCAGCGCTTACCTGAAGCTTTAGAAACTCAAGCCCAAAAACGTTTATATGCCACGATGCTTGATAATACCTGTTGGGTTGCGCTGCAACATGGTCAATTATACGATGCCTTGATCTATGCCAATGCCAGCTTGGAATTGTATCAAGCCCTGAGTTGGTCGCAGGGAATTGTCGAGGTTTTGAATATTTTGGGGGTGGTTTATCAGCGGTTTGATCAAGCTGAACGTGCCATGGTCGAATTTGAAGCCAGTTTTGAGTTGGCTCAACGCCTTGGGTTTCAAGAAGATATGATCTTTTCCTTGATCCAGCGTGGTATGCTAGTAGCAACTCAACCGGATTACACCCAAGCCTTAGCGTTGATTCAAGCTGGCTTGGCTTTGGCCTTGGATACCGACGATCTGAGTCAACAAGCCTTGGCTCACAAAGCCCTAGCCGATGTGTACGAACAAACCAACGCTTGTGCCGAGGCCTTGCACCACTTCAAACACTACCATCAGATTCGTGAAAACCTGTTTAACGAGCGCTCAGATCAACGGTTACGGCTATTACAAGTGACTCATCAAGTACTTCAGGCTCAACATCAAGCACGGTTTTATTATCAAAAAACACAGGAATTGGTGGCTGAGATGCAAGAACGTGATCGCCAACGAATTGAATTGGAACGCTTGGCAACGATCGATAGCTTGACTGGCTTATATAATCGTCGCCATTTTTTGGGCTTGGCGCAAAGCTTGTTGGAGCAGGCCTGGCAAGCTGGCAATGCTTTGGCAATTTTATTGTTTGATATTGATCATTTTAAGCAAATTAATGATCGTCATGGCCATCATATTGGCGATCAAATGCTGCAATTGGTGGCCACGACCGCCCAAGCAGCCTTGCGCCAATCCGATTTAATTGGGCGTTATGGCGGCGAAGAGTTTGTGGTGATGTTGACTCGCGTGAGTAATGCTGAGGCGCTGTTGGTGGCCGAACGCTTGCGCAGCACGATTGAACAACAAGTGTTGAGCGATGCTCACCAATCAATTAGCACCACCGTCAGCCTTGGTTTGGCGCTGAGCTACCCACACGCTGAAATTCCCTTGGAGCGCTTGATTCAACAAGCCGACCATGCACTCTACCAAGCCAAAGCCGCTGGCCGCAACAATGTGCAAATCTATACTGCTTAAGTGAAATAGCTCATTATCTCTTCGCATATTAATTCACCACCCTTCCGTCCCGCCTCGAGGCGGGAGACGCAGGGGGCTTTAATCCCCCCTGCACCCCCTAAATGGCAATCAAGGGTCTACATGCATTCATTGATGAACCAGCGTATTGGTGGTTCATCAATGAAACCTACCCCTTAGGCTCTCTCCAGCGTGAGCGATGAAGGGACTCGAAGACTGGAACTCCCCTCGCCCGCCGCAGTGGGCGAGGGGTTGGGGTGAGGGGTATGAAATCGATGCTAGGCAGGTTGTTCGTTGCGCCGTTTGGCCGCATCTTCGCGCCAAAGGGTGATAAACAAGCCAACTGCCCCAAACGAAATTGCCATATCGGCAATATTAAACACTTGGAAAATTGGCAACGGAATCAGGTGCAGCATATCGACCACAAAGCCATAAGCAAAGCGATCGATAATATTGCCCAAACCACCAGCAATAATCGCCGCTACCGCAATTTGGCCAAGCAAGCCAGCTTCACCAAACCAGGTGCGCGAACGAATCAGCATAAACGCAATTACGCCCAGCGCCATGATGCCAAGCAGCAGCGAGTTATTTTGCAAAAAGCCAAACGCCACACCGCGGTTTTCAACATAGACCAGCCGTAAAATGCCAGGAATTGGCTCACGACCTGGGTTGCCCAACGGTGTAAGCGTGTCGAGCGCCCACCATTTGACCCAGCGATCAAGCGCCAAAATCGCCAAAACCATCATTCCAAGGCTTAGATATCGTTTGGTTAGTTTCATAATTTAGTTAAAATTTCCGGATCACCAGTGGTAATCGCTAGTTGATGTTCAAATTGGGCCGAACGTGAGCCATCGGCGGTTTTGGCTGTCCAGCCATCGCGCAGCAAGCGGGTGCGGGCTGAGCCAATGTTGACAATTGGTTCGATTGTGAGGGTCATGCCTGCCCGCAGTTTTAGCCCTTTGCCCCACTCGCCAAAATTAAAAACATCGGGTGGCGTTTCATGCATTTTGCGGCCAATGCCGTGGCCTGTGTATTCGCGCACCACCGAAAAACCTTGGCTTTCGGTGTATTCTTGCATTGCCGCGCCAATATCGCCGATGGTTTTACCTGCGCGGGCTTGGGCGATTCCACGCCACATCGCTTCCTCAGTCACCTTCATCAACTTGGCGCTTTGCGAATCGAGCTTCCCCACCGCGTAAGTTACACACGAATCGCCATGCCAGCCATCTAAACATGCCCCAATATCGATTGAAACGATATCGCCATTGCTGAGCCGTGATTTATCGGGAATGCCATGGCAGACCACATCGTTGACCGAGATACAGGTTGAAGCTGGAAACCCGCCATGGCCTTTGAATGATGGCGTTGCCCCGTGATCACGCAAAAATTGCTCGACCCGCTGATCAAGCTCCAGCAAGACGGCTCCAGCCACCACATATTCGCGCAACATCGCATGGGCTTGGGCAACCAATTGGCCGGCTTTGCGCATTTCATTAATTTGCGATTGATTGTAGATTCTGATTGCCATTGTTTAAAGCACCGTTAAAATATCTGGTTCGCCATCGGTGACCGCTAGTTGATGTTCAAATTGAGCTGAGCGTGAGCCATCGACCGTTTTGACTGTCCAGCCATCTTTGAGCAAGCGCGTGGCGTAGCTGCCAATGTTGACCATTGGTTCAATCGTGAAGGTCATGCCCGCCCGTAAGCGCAAGCCTTTGCCCCACTCACCATAATGTAAAACGGTTGGTGCTTCGTGCATGTTGCGGCCAATCCCGTGGCCAGTGTATTCGCGCACCACCGAGAAACCTTGGCTTTCGGTATATTCTTGGATGGCTGCTCCAATGTCGCCAAGTGTGTTACCAGCCCGCGCTTGGGCGATGCCCCGCCACATTGCTTCTTTGGTCACATCCATCAATTTTTGGCTTTGAGCGTCGATCGTACCAACCGAATAGGTCACGCACGAATCGCCATGCCAGCCATCGAGAAACGCCCCAATGTCAATCGCCACCAAATCGCCATCTTTTAAGCGCGATTTATCGGGGATGCCATGGCAAATCACATCATTAATTGAGATACAGGTTGAAGCTGGAAAGCCCTTGTAATTTTTGAACGATGGGGTTGCGCCATGTTCACGCAAATATTGCTCGACCAATTGATCAAGATCAAGCAAAACTGCGCCAGGAATAACATATTCGCGCAGCATGGCATGCGTTTGGGCAACCAAACGGCCTGCATTGCGCATTTTTTCGATTTGTGTGCTGTTGCGTAAAACGAGTGTCATGTGTTTATTCCCCAATCCATGTACGCCAATCGTCGCCAACCAAGCCACGATCCCGCGCAGATTGCATGGTCTGGCGGCAGGCACAGGTTGGTGCTGTGGGCAAATGTTGTGCAACGCTTGCAATTAATGTATTGCCAAGCTTACTGGCGGCTGTGCCGACAATCCCGACAACAGCGTAACATAATTCTAATTCTTTCGCGAGGTAGGCCGCTGGGGCAGCACTGCGACTCAGGCCATGGGCTTGCCAGGTTTGGGCGGCCTCAAGCGTAGTTTCAGCCTCGCCAACCGCCAGTGTACCACGACTAAACACCCGTTGGCTGATGCTTTGGGCGGCGGTTAATAAACTAGCCCGCAAATCGGGACACCAAATTGGGTTCTGGCCAACAAAGCCATAGCCACGATTGCGAAAGAAGGTCGATGAGCGTTGTTGGGTTAAATCCACCAGTTGGTCTGGAATTAAAATATCGTCAGGTTGGAGCAAGCCATCGCATGGTAGCATGCTGACCGCCTCGATGATCCAACTGACCCCTTGGGATTTGGCGGCATAGATCGCTGCATGCGGATTTGGTTCATCGAGCAAAATTGCCAATGAGCCGCCAGTGCTGCTTTTGGTGGCAAACATCGCCAAACCAAAGGGTGTATTGAGTGAGGTTATGGTAAAGCTCATCGTGTGCTCACCTCGTTAGTTGCCAACAATTGCTCGGCAGTCGCTAGCACAATTTGCAGGCAGGTTTGGGCGACTTCGACCCCAAAGAAACGTGGTGCGCCAGTGCTTGGTTCCACGCCTGTGGCAAAATTGGTTACATAGGCCAACGAGGCAAATTTAATGCCTAATTCGTAGGCCAATAATACCTCTGGCACAAGCGTCATGCCCACCACATCGGCCCCAAAATTGGCCCAAGCCCGAATTTCAGCAGCGGTTTCTAGGCGTGGTCCTTCCGAGCAGGCATAGGTGCCACAATCAAAGCTGCGGGCTTGATAGCGTCGTGCCTGCTGGTAGAGCACGCTAGCACTCGCTGGATCAAACACCCGCTGGGCAATTTGCCAAGCATTGGCATTGGGCAGATCGCCAGCAAAATTGATCGGGCGGGTTTTAGTGCCATTCAGCACATGGTTGAGCACAACCAAATCATGCACCTGCAATAATTGATTGATTGCCCCGACTCCATTCCAGCTAAGAATGTGTTGGTAGCCCAGCTCTTTGGCAGCCCAAATATTGGCGCGGCTATTGACGAAGGGGGGCGAAACATCCAAGCGACCCCAACCGTGGCGCGATGCAAGCCCAATTTTGCCTGCAAATCGCTCTGGTTGATAGATCGCGCCAGCCGTGCCATAGGGCGTTTCGAGCGTTTGATAGCTGCCAGATCCCAGCGTTGACTCAAGATCGAGAAAATAGGTTCCTGTGCCACCGAGCAATAAAATCATGCGCCCCCCAAATACATCAAATCATCGTCATCATCATGCTCATTGCTCGGCGCTGATTCATCCAAAAATTCAGCATCAGCATACTCGATCAGGTGGCCAGTAAATTGTCCATTCAAGCCAAAGACCAAGCCAATACAACCAAAACTGATCGCATGCGGCAGAATCATCAAGAAATCAATCCCGCTGCTTTGGCCTGTCCAACGAGCATGGACTTGAATCACGATGATCAAAAATTGGGTGGCCAGCAACGCGGCGATGGCGCTGGGCGGGGCGCTGGGCAAACCATCCCAAGCATCGCGGCCAGCCTCAAGTGCTCGCCAAGCAATAAAGCCCGCCATAATTAATAAAAACCAGCCAATCCAGCCATTAAAGAGGAAGCGTAGTAGGCCACACCAAACTACAAAAAAACCGCCGAACACCAAGCCGAGTACCAACATTAATCCAGTTACAATCATATGGGCGGCCTTGCGCTGTTGCATGCCTGCTCTCCTATAACGCCATCACAGCTTCACGTAAGGCCTGAACTAAGTGTGGGTCGCCCTCGATGCTGATATTGGCGGCGATTTTGCGGCCAAATAAATACAGCAAAATCTCACCTGGCTCGCCGATTAATTTAACTGCTGCATCGGCGGGCTTAGCTTGGCGTGGAAATCCAGTGCCAACCTGAAAAGCCAAGGCTTGACCATTGGGCCGCACCAGCGCAATAATTCCAGGTGTTTTAAACGAGCGCAACATCATGCGAGCATTGATATGCAGTAATTTCCAAATTAAATCTTGGACTGCTGGCGGCGAGATACGTGGTTTATTCAAGCCAGCGCGGCGTAAATCCTCGTTATGCACCCATTGCTCAACAAAATTAGCCAAGGCTGGGCCAGGTAAGCGAAACGCTAATGGTGGGCCATTGCGCAATTGTTGCAATAAAGCGAACCGCCCTTGCTTCAAGGCCTGTTGCATCAAATCGTCGGGGTGTAAACCTAGCTTGCCTTTGGTCGATTCGGCGACTAAAAAGCGGATTGGTTGAGTTTCGCGGGCGACCATATGCGCCACCAAATGCGTGACAGTCCAGCCTTCGCACAGTGTGGTGGCCTGCCATTGTTCTTTAGTTAACGATTCAAGTAATGCCACGGCATCAGCGCGTTCTTGTTTAAGCAATTGCGAAGCATTCATGGCAACTCCAAGCACTAAAATTCTCAAGATATTGTATCATGCTTCACATTGTGCCGATGGCTAAGGCCAGTTAAACCCGCTTGTGAATAAAGGTAATGAAACCTTCCACGATTTGTGATTGCGCGTCAGTAGTTTCCGGCAAACCGCGTAGCACCACGATTGCAATAATCAATAGAATTAATAAAGCTACGCCAATTGAAATGATCGAAATTGGTTGCATTTTAGCTGAGGCTAGTGGTTGTGGTGCAATCGCTAGTTGCGGTGGTTGTGGCTGACGTGGTTTTGAGGGTGTTGCTGGTTGTGCCACTTGAATCACGGCAGTTGGTTGATCGAGGGCAGCAAGGCGTTTTTGGGCGGTTTGGTTTTGTGGTTCTAGCGCCAAAACCCGCTGTAAACACTCGCGCTGGCGTTCTGGCTCATGGATTACTTCGCTGAGCATCAGCCATGCTAAAACATTCAGAGGTTCTTGTTGAATAACCTGGGCTAGATGGCCTCGCGCCCGTGTGAGATCGCCGCTGAGTAAAGCTGCTTGGGCTTGATTGATTAATTCGTTCATGGAATTGCACCTATTTGGTTAAAAGAGCAGCAGTATTTTAACCAAAAAACCCCCTGGTGCAGGGTAGGTTTTAAGCGCCCTCACCCCCGACCCCTCTCCCACTGCGGTGAGCGAGGGGGGCCAATGGGGATGATGGAAGGGTTCCCCCTCGCTCGGCGGGTTTAAGGGCGGACAGGTTGGGAAATGCCTATCGATCACTGTTCGGTCAATGGCGTATCCCAGTCGTCCGCCCCGTGTGACGGTCGTTGCCCATGGCGCATGCAGCGCCGTTCCGGCCAACGACAGCCGCTCCGCCTC
>NZ_BAABRU010000044.1 GCF_039545135.1 Herpetosiphon gulosus
CAGGGGAGGTAACCTTATAAGATAGGTTGTTAAGACCCCTCACCCCAACCCCTCTCCCACTGCGGCGGGCGAGGGGCATTCTAATCTCATGCATGATGAGCTGGTTCCCCCTCGCCTCGCTGGGCGGCAGGGGAGGTAACCTTATAAGATAGGTTGTTAAGACCCCTCACCCCAACCCCTCTCCCACTGCGGCGGGCGAGGGGCATTCTAATCTCATGATGAGCTGGTTCCCCCTCGCCTCGCTGGGCGGCAGGGGAGGTAACCTTATAAGATAGGTTGTTAAGACCCCTCACCCCAACCCCTCTCCCACTGCGGCGGGCGAGGGGCATTCTAATCTCATGCATGATGAGCTGGTTCCCCCTCGCCTCGCTGGGCGGGAGAGGGGGCTAGGGGGTGAGGGCATGAAAATCGACAGTACATACCACATAACCGTTGTTAACAACCTACCCTTATAGGATTAGAGAGAGGGAATCCTCTAGCGTCCATAGCGCATCAAACGATCGGCCACGCTTGGCGCAAAACGCTGTAATTGAATTAACAGTTTGACCTTGCCAATCGCCAACTGATATTTATCACGGCTAAAACCACGCCAAAACTCCTCAACCAAAGCTTCGGGGCTGATTTTGCCCTTGCCACGACCCGCTGTCATCGCCGTATCGACCAACGATGGAATAATTTCAAATACCCGTACCCGCGTTTGCTCAAGTTGCCAGCGCAATGCCTTAGTAAAAATATGAATTCCAGCTTTGGTAGCACAATAAATCGGTGCTTGTTGCTTGGGAACCAAGGCCAAACCCGATGAAACATTGATAATCGCCGCCTCTGGTTGCTGTTGAAGCTTGGGCAAAAAGCGCTGAATCAAATCAATCGGCGCAGTTAAATTAATCGCAATTTCTTGATCACGCTCAACTTGAGCATATTGCTGCTCGATCAAATCGCCATGATATTGCACCCCAGCGTTATTAATTAAAATTGAGATATTTGGAACTTGCTCGGCTAAGCGTTGGCGTTCATCGGCTTGAACTAAATCAGCTTGAATTATGGTGATCGCTGGCTGAGCAGCCTTGAGTTCAGTCAATTTTTGGGCATCGCGACCAACTGCAATTACTTGGTTGCCTGCTTGAGCAAAACGCAGGGCTAAAGCTCGTCCAATCCCAGCTGCGCCGCCCGTAATTAAGACTGTATGTCCTGTGGTTTGCATTGAAGTTACCTCGCTAGATCAATTTCCTGCGCTTACTCTAGCGGGTTCAAGTTTGCAATGCATTATCATAGGTTAATCGTCGCGCAATTGACGACGAATGCGACTCAAACTAACCGGCGTAATTCCTAAATACGAAGCAATGTGATATTGCTTGATCACGCCTGCCACGCCTGCAAAATCGACCAAAAAGCGTTGATAACGGGTGGTTGCATCATCAAGCAACAGGCTACTCTCGCGCTGTTCTTTTTTGATAAATAAGCCTTCAGCCACCCGCCGCAACACGCGATCCCAGCAGGGGTGTTGGGCAGTCAAGACGGCAAAATCAGCATAATTGGCAACTAAATAATGGCTTGGCAACAGGGTCTCAATCGTAAATTGACATGGCTCATTCAATAATAAAGCGCGATACCCGCCAATTAAATCGCCAGGCAGACAAAACGATTTGGTCCAGTCCTCGCCGTCGGCAGTTAAATAGTAGAAGCGCAGTAAGCCATCGACCAAAAATCCCACTTCATTCGTCGTCTCACCAGCATGCAACCAAATTTGCTCGGCAGCTAAAAAACGCGGCTTGAACAAATTGAGACAAGCCTGCATTTGCTCAGGCGGAATCGGCGCAAGCTGCTGAAAACTGCGCCGCATTAATTCATAGCCATCGATCGCCATCATTCAACTCCAATCGATTTTTACTTTTTTAACCACGAAGAACTCGTAAGGTTGGCTTTGGGCTATTGGCTATTGGCTTTGAGTTTCTAACCAATCTCCGGTAGCCTAGAGTCTTCAGCCCATAGCCTCACTCCATGCCCCTAATCCCTAAATTCTGACCCCTAACATGTTTGATTTAAGCTAATTAAGGTACAATAGCAATATTTGAATTGTTTAAAGCGGTGGCGCACAATGACAGATCATGTTGATACGTTGCTAGCAGATATTCAGGCGCTTTTTGCCAGCGAGCCGCAACTTCAAGCGGCCTTAGCAGCAGCCCAACCAAATACAACCCGCACAATCACGCCTGTACCAAGTGCAGCACGCCGCGTCGTCGCAGCCATTGCGACCCTGCAACATCGGAGCAGTTTGTTGATTGCCGCTACACCTGATGCTGCGGTGCGCATGCACGCCGACCTAACTGCATGGCTCGGCGAAAATGTCATGCTCTTTCCACCGACTGATACCCTGCCCTACGAACACATGTCGGCGGATATTGGGATTGTAGCGCAACGCTTGGCAGTGCTCGGGCGCTTGCATGCTAGCGAACCGATCTGCGTAGTCGCTTCGGTCAAAGCCTTGATGCAACCCACCATGACCCCTGAAGAATTTCAGTTTGCCACGCGCTTATTGCGCCAAGGCGACCAGCATGATCCACGCAAGTTGCTCGCCCACTGGGTCAGTTTGGGCTATCGGGTTGGCCCAACCGCCGAGCAACCAGGCGATCTCAGTCAGCGCGGCGGAATTATTGATATTTTTCCGCCAACCAGCGAACGCCCTATTCGGCTCGAATTTTGGGATGATCAGCTCGAAAGTTTGCGTATTTACGACCCAATTTCGCAGCGCTCAGATAAACGCGTGCGCCAAATTCAAATCAGCCCAGCTCATGAAATTCCGTTTTGGCGACGAACCGAGGCGATTAAGCGGATCGAACAGTTGCAAATTGCCAGCTTGCGGCGCGAAGTACAACACGAATGGGCCACCGCCCGCGAACATCTTGAAACTGGTCAGCGCTTTGAAGGGCGGGCCTTTTATGCCCCGTTTTTTCGCACGCCCCACGAAGCAGTCGAAGCTGGGTTATGGCAACATTTGCCAGCCTCAGCGATCATCCTGCTTTCCGAAGAGCATGAATTGAATGCTCAAGGCATCGAATTGCAAAGCCATGCTGATTTGGTGCGCAGCACTCAAATTGAAAATAACGAATTACCAGCTGATTTTCCGTTTCCATTAATTGCTTGGACGTTTATTCGACGAGCGATTCAACGCTGGAGTTGCCTCAATCTCAGCAATCAGCCAATCGCCGATGATCAAAACGATAGCTTTGTGCATGAAATTAATACATTTAGCCAAGCTGCGTCCTATGGCGGCCAAACTGATCGCCTGTTTGAAGATTTGCGCGAACGCTTGGTTGGCGGCGAACGAGTGGTGTTGATTTCACCACAGGCTAGTCGGCTCCGCGAATTGGCCAGCCAACACAATTTAGCCCTAATCGGCGAAGAAGATGGCCCCGATATCGACGATCCGCCATTCCAAAGCGGCACGATCATCATTCGCCATGGCAATTTATCAGGTGGTTTTAGCAGCGACCCGTTGCGTTTAACCATTTTAAGTGATAGCGAGATTTTTGGCTGGCAACAACGCCGAGCACTCTCAACCCGTGCCCGCAAACAGCGCACCGAAAGCGATCGCACAGCTTTTCTACAATCGCTCAAAGTTGGCGATTATGTGGTGCATATCGAGCATGGCATCGCTCAATACGAGGGTTTATCACGGATCGAAGCCAGCGGCGCTGAACGCGAGTTTTTGGTGCTGCGCTACGCTTCTGGCGATAAATTATATGTGCCAGTCGATCAAGTCGATCGAGTTTCGCGCTATATCGGGGCCGGCGAAGGCAAGCCAACCCTCACCCGCTTGGGAACCTCGGATTGGGAGCGGGCCAAGCGCAAAGTGCGTGCCGATGTTGAAGAACTTGCGACTGAATTGCTCGATTTATACGCAGCTCGCCAGTTGGTCGAGGGCTTTGCCTACAGCAGCGACACCTCGTGGCAACGCGAACTCGAAGATAGTTTTCCCTATACTGAGACCGACGATCAACTCCGTGCAATCGAAGAAGTCAAAAGCGACATGGAAAATACTCGCCCAATGGATCGGCTGATCTGTGGCGATGTGGGCTTTGGCAAAACCGAAGTTGCCTTACGTGCCGCTTTCAAAGCGGTGCAAGATGGTCGTCAAGTTGCGGTGCTTGTGCCAACCACCGTGCTGGCCCAGCAACATTTTGAAACCTTCTCGCGGCGCATGCAGATGTTTCCAGTGCGGATCGAAATGCTTTCGCGCTTTCGCTCAGCATCACAGCAAAAATCAATTACCGAACGCATCGCCAAGGGCGAAATTGATATTGTGGTTGGTACGCATCGGATTTTATCCAGCGATATCCATTTTAAGCAGCTTGGCTTGGTGATTATCGACGAAGAACAACGCTTCGGAGTTAAAGATAAAGAGCGACTTAAAAAATTACGCCATGAAATTGATGTGCTGACATTAACCGCCACGCCGATTCCGCGCACAATGCACATGGCCTTGTCGGGTATTCGCGATTTAAGCGTGATCGACACGCCACCCGACGATCGCATGCCGATCAAAACCTATGTGCAGCCCTACAACGAAATGTTGGTGCGCGATGCAATTTTGCGCGAATTAGGGCGTAATGGCCAAGCCTATTTCGTCCACAATCGGGTGCAATCGATTTATACCGTCGCCAATCGCCTGCAAAAATTAGTACCCGAGGCGCGAATCGGGGTTGGCCATGGCCAAATGCCTGAAAAGGCACTCGAAAAAGTGATTCTACAATTTTTCGAAGGCTTGTTTGATGTCTTTGTCTGTACGACGATTATCGAAAGCGGCATCGACGTGCCTAGTGCCAACACCATGATTATTGATGATGCAACAACCTATGGCCTAGCTCAGCTTTATCAATTGCGCGGGCGGGTTGGGCGCTCAACCCAGCGCGGCTATGCCTATATGTTCTACAATCCCACCAAATCGATGGGCGAAGAAGCCCAAAAACGGCTTGAGGCAATTCAAGAGGCCACCGAATTGGGTGCAGGCTTCCGCATCGCCATGCGCGACCTAGAAATTCGTGGCACTGGCAATCTGCTTGGAGCTGAACAATCAGGCAATATCACCACGATTGGTTTTGATCTTTACTCGCGATTGCTTTCGCAGGCAGTCGAGCGCGTGCGCGAGGAACGTAAACGCGGCCAACAGCAAAAAGCTGGCGAACAAAAGGCTCAACGCGCCCGCGCAGTCGAAGCTCTGCGCCGAGCAGCAGTGGTTTCGGCGCGTAGCAGTTTTAGTGGCGATACCGATGATCCAGTCTTGCCCGATGCGATGGTCAGCATTGATCTGCCGATTAATGCCTACCTGCCACAAAATTATGTTGATGACGAGCCGCTGCGTTTGCGGGTTTACCAACATATTGCTGAGGCGCGTTCAACTCGCGATATTCGTATGCTACGCCAAGAATTAGAAGATCGCTTCGGGCCTGTGCCAGAGCCAGCCGCCCGCCTGCTCGATTTGCTGACAATCAAGGTTTTGGCCTTACAAGCTGGCGTGATTTCGATTATCTCCGATGATAATGAAATAACTGTACGCTTGCCCAAGAGCGTTTATCTTGACCGTGAGCAACTTCAGCGCGAATCACCACGCGGCGTAGTAATCGGCCCGCAATTGGCCCGGCTTGATCGGCGGGTGTTGCGCGATGATTGGGAAGTTGTGCTGCGGCAGTTGCTCGAAGCACTCAACAAAATTGGTAATTAATCGGATTATGTTCGATCAATATGCTTAATCAAGCATACTTTTTAATCAAATTTTGAACTTTATAGCTATAAATATCACAGAAACTGCATATTTGCATAAAACTATTAGATCTGCTATAGTTTTAGTGAATGCACCGTCTTGAGCTTGCACAACCAACGTGCATTCACCGGTCGGGTATCAATACCCAGCCACAACAAAACAGGCCACAGCGAAAAAAAGCGAGGCGTGCGTTCCGGGAAGACGCAGGCGCAGCTTTTTTCGTTTTTAGTTGGCAGATTTTTTGGATACAGGAAAGAGGATTCCAGTCATGTTCGAACGAAGCAAACGCTTAGCCGCCATCGTGCTTACTGGCGCGATTTTGGCAGCATGCGGTAGCAGCACCAGCACCACACAACCAACCACTGGCAGCAACGAGGCCACCGCCGTCGTTGAGCCAGGTACTGATACTGGGTCGCAACCCAGCAGCGATGGCATTGTCATCATTGGGATGAGCCAATCGCCAGATACTTTATTTGGGATGGAATCGCAATCGAGCGCCACCACCCAAGTGTTAAACTCAGTTCAACCAGCCTGTGTAACGACCCTCAGCTACGATTATCAATCGGTCTGTTTTGCTGAATTGCCCACCTTTGAAAATGGCGGTGCAGTCGAAGAAATGGTAAAAGTTGATCAAAGCTATACTGGCCCATTTGTGATCGATAATGAATTGATCACTGATACCAGCGTTTTGACTGGGCCAATCGAATTGCCCCAAGTCAAAGTTACTTGGAAGTTGATCGATGGCATTACTTGGGAAGATGGCACGCCAGTCACTGCCGATGACTTTTTGTTTGCCGCCGAGCTGTATGCCAACCCGGGCACCAAAGTTGCCAGCCGTTTCACCATCGAGCACACCGCCAAATACGAAAAAGTTGATGATCAAACATTTAGCTGGTATGGCGTGCCTGGCTATCAAGATTCAACTTATTTCTTGAACTACGCAGGTGGCGCACTTGGCCCCGAACCCAAGCATGTGCTCGGCAATGTCGATGCAGCAACCATCGGTGGCAGCGATTATGCCAGCAAGCCCTTGGCCTATGGCCCTTACAAAATCGACGAATATGTACCGCAAGAACGGGTTACGCTGAGCGCTAATCCAAATTATTGGGGGGCAAAGCAAGGCCTGCCCAAAATTAGCAACGTAATCTATAAATTCGTCACCAGCGAAGATCAAATTTTGCAACAATTGCAATCAGGCGAAATCGATGTCGTTGGCCAAATTGGCTTATCGTTAGGCCAAGCTCCATCACTTGATGAACTGCAAGCAGGCGCTGAATTTGATATTCAATATGTGCCAGCCACGGTTTGGGAACATATCGACTTTGCAGTTGAGCGCGGCGATGGCGTTGCTACCCCATTTGCTGATGCCAACGTGCGTCAAGCAGTCGCTTATGCAATCAACCGCCAAGAGATCATCGATCAAGTGTTGTTTGGCAAAACCGTCGCCATGAACAGCTTCATGCCTGATGATCACTGGGCCTACCCCAGCGATTCCAGCGTGATCAACCCTTATGTCTTTGATCCCAATAAAGCAATTCAATTGCTCAACGAAGCGGGCTGGGTTGCAGGCGATGACGGCATTTTGGTCAAAGATGGTCAACCATTCACGATCGAATTCTTCACAACTGAAGGCAATGCCACGCGCCAATCAGTCGCCCAATTGGTGCAAGAATATTTGCGCGATGTCGGAATTGATGCTGAATTGAAGTTCGTGCCTGGCACTGATGCCTTATTCAAGAATGGCGAAGAAGGCATTTTGGCTGGTCGTCGCTACGATATGGCCTTGTATGCCTGGGTCAGTGGCCCTGAACCATCAACTCCATTGTATTTGTGCAGCCAAGTGCCAACCGCAGCCAATGGTTATGCTGGTCAAAACAACACTGGCTACTGTAACCCCGATTACGATAAAGTAGCGCTTGAAAGCCAAAGCATTATCGAACGAGCTGGCCGCTTGCCATTGCTCAGCCAAGCCCAACAAATCTTTAACCGCGATTTACCAACCTTGCCGTTATATCAACGGATCAACGTTGGGGCTGCTCGCAAAACAATCAGCGGCTTCAAGCTCGATCCAACCAGCCAACAAGATTTCTACAACATCGAAACCTGGGAATTAGCCCAATAACGTTTTGATCCGTTAACCACGAAGAACACGAAGAGCACGAAGGGGCGAGGGATCAGCGGTCAGGGATCAGGTTACAGTACCCTGTTCAAACTCCTGATCCCTCGCCTCTGAATTCTGACCCCTCACGTGCTCTGAGCCTCTGCATTAAAATAATCCACGAACACATTTTTTCGCCCCATATTGCCCGAATTTCAGCAATAATTGTCCGAAATAGCCCAAAGCCTATCGCCAAGCTCCCGATGTTCTAATCTTCATCCTTCATAATTCATCCTTCTTACTTTCTTTGCCTTGTTAACAATTGCTCATCAAATGCTTACACCATGGTTGCAATTTCTTTAACCAATTCAAGGTAGCCTATGGATATCGATCATATGAGGAGATCTATCGGCATGGCAGCAATTAATCCTTGGGCAAAACGTATGTATCAGACTGGACGTTGGGCCAGCAACGTAGTTATTTGGCTAGTACTATGGATCAGTTGTGTTGCAATCATCTTTTTGATGATTCGCTATTTCAGCGGCGCAGAATGGCTCAGCAACCTACAAGGTCCAGCTCATTTTGTCGCCGAATTTGGCATGCGCCTGTTGATGGTCATACCATTTACCCTCTGGCTTTTGTTGATCTTGCGACCAATTCGCACTCGCCGCTGGGTTGTCGGTCAGATACTTAAATTGGCGCAACCCCTGCGAGGCAAGCCCAAGCTCCAACCTGAACAAGCTGTTGAACTTGAATCAGCACCAGAAATTCAGCTTGCAACCAGCCCAACTATTGCGACCAGACCACTCAGTCGCCGCCGATTTTTACTCGAATCAGGGCTGGTTGGTGGAGTAGTTGGTTATGCCATGTTAATCGAGCCATATCAGATTCAGGTGCGCGAAGTTAATTTGCCCATCGCCAACTTGCCTGAACGCTTTCGCGGCATGCGCATCGCCCAAATGAGCGATTTGCATATCAATGCTTATACGACTAGTGCCGATTTGGCCCGCGCTGTTGCCCAAATCAACCAACTCAACCCTGATATGGTGCTGCTCACTGGCGATTTTGTTGATTGGGATGCACGCTTTGCTGATGCAGCGACCGAGCCATTCCGCCAACTGCGTGCGCCCGAAGGCATTTATTCGGTGCTGGGCAATCACGATTACTACAGCGGCAAGATCGATACAATTAAACAAGCCATTCAACGCCACGATTTAGGCTTGTTGGTCAATCAGCATACGGTTTTGCGGAGGGGTGCTGATCAATTGGTGCTAGTGGGTTTTGATGATCCCCGCCATAATCGTAGCGGCGGGCCACGGCTCAGCCCTGAAAGCATCAATCCTGAGGCAGCCTTGAAAGGCACACCCAAAGATGTCGCGCGGTTGGCGATGGTGCATAATCCAGTGATTGTGCCGCATTTTGTCGCCAACTATCAGCTTGATGTGATTCTATCGGGGCATACCCATGGCGGCCAATTCCAAGTGCCGATTCTCACCGACCAGCTGGTTGGCAATGCTGAATATTTTGTGCGCGGTCATTACGATTTAGGCAAATCGCAGGTGTATGTCAACAGTGGTTTCGGCTTTACCGGGCCGCCCTTGCGATTTCGTTCGGCTCCAGAAATCACATTAATCAATTTGGTTAATGCCAAAGCCTAGCCCGACTCAGGACTGAGGTCGCTCAGGGCCAACGAATGAGCGCAATCTGGATTTTTGCTGTATAATAGTCATTACGTGTCAATTTTTATGGTTGTACGAAACGCCAAATAAAGGGGGTGAATTCTAGTGGCAAGCATTTCGGTAGATTCAAATGAATCAATCGACAAAGCACTGCGCCGTTTTAACAAGGCCGTGCAAGCTGATGGCATTTTGACGGAAGCCCGTCGCCGTGAGCATTATGAAAAGCCTAGCGTTAAACGCAAGCGCAAGGAAGCTGCTCGTCTGCGTAAATTGCAAAAGATGGCTCGTGAAGCCAACAACTAAGCAATTCGCATGACGCACCCCAAATCGCCGCAGCTTGTGGATACCCCACACTGTGGCGATTTTTATGTATCATGAGAGTTGCAGATTAATCAAAGAGGTTTAACTATGTCGATTCAACACCAATTGCAAGAAGATATGAAACAGGCCATGCGCAATAAAGAGCAACAACGGCTCGATACAATTCGCATGATGCTTGCATCGCTCAAAAATGCCCAGATTGATCTTCGGCGCGATCTTGAGGAAGTTGAAGCAGTTGGGGTGATTCAAAAAGAAGCCAAGCGTCGCCGCGATGCTATGGCCGAATACACCAAAGCTAATCGCCCTGACCTGGCAGCCAGTGAAGAAGTCGAATTGGGCATGATTGAGGCCTATTTACCAACCATGCTCAGCGCTGATCAATTGCGGCCTGAAATTGCTGCTATTATTAGTGAGCTTGGCGCAACTAGCATCGCCGATCTTTCCAAAGTAATGCCTGTGGCGATGCAACGCTTCAAAGGCAAAGCCGAAGGTCGCGTCATCAACGAGGTTGTGCGCTCATTACTTAGTGCCTAAGCCATGATAGTTCGTTCATATCGCTTAAAAACCTTGTTGCGTTCGTTCATCGAGCATCACCACCATTTGGTGTTGGTGCTCTTTGGGGCCGTGCTCACGCTGATTTTGACCTTGATTTTTACCTGGCGCTCGGCGATCAACCAAGATATTATGGTTGGCCGCCCTAGCCCACGCACCATCAACGCCGACCGCGATTTGACCTTTGAAAGCCCTTTGCTGACCGAGGCCAAACGCCGTGAAGCCGCCAACGACCCCCGCAACTTGGTCTATAACGAAGATACCCAAATTCATGGCCAGCAGCGCGAACAACTTCAGGCAACCTTCAGCGTGATTAACTCGGTTCGCGAAAATCCCAGCCTCAACCTTGATCAACAACGCGGACAACTGACTGAATTGCCATCATTGCCACTCTCCGATACTCTCGCCATCACCATCCTTGAAGCTGATGACGATACGTGGCAACGCATCAAAGATCAAACCAATGCCTTGTATGATCGAACGCTGCGCGAAAATAATTATTCAATTGATGAAACTACCCTCGCCGAAATTAAAGTGCGCTATTTGCCTTACAACTTGCCCAGCAGTTTAAAGCCAGATCAACGGGCGGTTGTGCTCTATTTGGTTGAGCAAACTTTGCATGTTAATCGCACCCTGAATCAAGAAGAAACTGAACGTCGCCAACAAACCGCCCGCAATGCCATCCAATCGGTCTCAAAAGATATCGTCAATGGTCAAAATATTGTGCGCCAAGGCGATACGGTTTCGGCTGAACAATATGAAACCTTAATCAAGATGGGCCTGATCACGCCCGAATTAGGCTTTGATGGCTTTATGGGGCGCTTCTTGCTGGCGCTCTTAGTGGCGTTGGCCTTATGCACAGCACTCTACATCGATCATCATAACTTGTTGACTTGGCCGCGGGCATTGCTAGTGATCTTGATTTTGATGGTTATTCCAATTTTATTTGGGCGAATTTTCCTCAACACATGGTTGAATTTCCCCGAAACCTTTGCGTTGGCGGTAATTGCGATTCCGTTGGCGGCGCTATTTAACAACAATTTGGCCTTAGTTATTTCAGCTTTAGTTTCAATTGTGATGATGTTTTTGGGCGAAGGCGCACTCCAAGTTGGCATGATCAGCTTTGCCGGAGCCTTATGTGGCATCTATGCAATTCGCCGCGCCGACCGAGCGATGGCCTTTATGATGGCTGGCGTTTGGATTGCGCTTGGGGTATTCGCCACTGCCATGATTTGGCGTTTGATTCAGCCCCAAGGCGTAACGTGGCAACAAACCATGTTCACCTTGATCTTTAGCATGCTCAATGGTGGCATCACCGCGATGATGTCGTTGACCTTGCATAATGTACTTGGGCGGATCGCTGGCATCGTTACCCCAATGCAATTATTGGAGTTGGCCCACCCCAACCAGCCGCTACTGCGCCGCCTCATGCAAGAAGCGCCTGGCACCTATCATCACTCGGTCGTTGTCAGCAATTTGGCTGAACAAGCCGCTGAACGAATTGGCGCTGATACCTTGCTAACTCGCGTGGGAGCCTACTATCACGATATTGGCAAAATGTTGCGGCCATTCTTCTTCACCGATAATCAATATGATCGCTCAAATGTTCACGATAACCTTGATCCACAAACCAGCGCCAAATTAATTGCAGATCACGTAATCGAGGGAGCTAAAATCGCGCGGCAGCATAAGCTTCCTGAGCAAATTGTTAATTTTATCGTTGAACATCATGGCACCGATGTGATTCGCTATTTCTATCAGCAAGCCTTACAAGCTCAAGATAGCGTTGATATCAACGATTATCGCTACCCTGGCCCCAAACCCCAATCCAAGGAAACTGCTATTTTGATGTTGGCTGATGGAGTCGAGGCAACCGTGCGCTCCAAAGAGCAATCGGGCATGTTGGTAGCTGAACGTCACGATGACGATGATCAACAAGCACCCAAAGGTTGTCAAAGCATTGCCCAAGTCGTCAACCAAAGCATCGATATGCGCCTTGCCAGCGGCCAGCTTGATCAATGCCCGCTTACCCAAAAAGATCTCAACACGATTCGCCAATCGTTTGTCAAAACACTGCAAGGGATCTATCATCCACGGGTTGAGTATCCCAAATTAATGCGGGAACCGCAAAATAAATAATAATCTACCAACAAGGAATTTGCGCGGTATGTTAGAACTAACAGCCCATATTGAAGTTGTGCCCACCGATCTTGCGCTTGATACCAGTTTATTAGAGCAAGTCGTGGCCCAAGTGCTGGCCGATGAAGGCCAAACTGGCACATGGGAAATTGGCATCCGAATCACCAATGACCAAGAATTGCATGAACTCAATCGCCAATATCGCGGCGTTGATCGGCCAACCGATGTGCTTTCGTTTGGCGAATACGAAGATGATGACGATGATTTTATCGTGCCCGACGGCGTGTACGATGATGATGAATTCGATGATCCTGAGGCTGACGAAGCGGCCTATCTCGGCGATTTGGCAATTTCGTATGAACGGGTATTGGCTCAAGCCCAAGAATATGCCCATTCAAGCCGCCGCGAATTGTGCTATTTGGTCGCCCACGGCACATTGCATTTGCTCGGCTACGATCATGAAACCGACGAGGAACGCGAGGATATGCGCCAGCGCGAAGAAAAAGCCCTCAGCACACTTGGCATCACCCGCGAAACCGAGCCGTTTGTTTAGGGACTAGGGGTCGGGGATCAGGGGCTAGCAATTGATCCAGAAAGGACATTAAGGGTACGAAGCTCGAAACCGCGAAGCACGCGAAGGGGCATGAAGTCTAAGTTTTTAGCCACAGATTCCACAGATTTATGTGATTATCCTGCTATGCCCAATGCCTGACCCCTAGCCCCTGATCCCCAGTTCCTATGTTCTATATTCTATGCTCTATGTTCTACATTTGGGAATCTATGGAATGCTTCAGGCGCTTTGGAAATTTATTTGTGGCTTTGGTTATGCCTTTCGCGGCATTTGGATCTTAATTCGCAGCCAACGCAACGCTCAAATACATTGTTTGGCCATCGCGGTGGTGCTTTTTTTTGGCTGGTTGTTGAAGATCAACGCCAATGAATGGCTAGCAGTAAGCTTAATTAGCGTGATAGTCTTGGCGTTAGAAGCGGTGAACACCGCAATCGAAAGCGTTGTCGATTTAGTTTCGCCTGAATACCATCCGCTCGCTGGCCGCGCCAAAGATGTCGCAGCAGGCGCAGTGTTGATCGCGGCAATCGGGGCGTTAATTATTGCCGCGATCATCGTTTGGCCACGTTTAGCGCACTTGATAGCTGGTTGAACGCTGATCAAGCAAATAGGCTTGCCAAAGCGCCAAACCACCCTCGCCACGCATGGCAGGCTGCATGCGCTCAGCTCCATCGGGAACTAAACTTAAATGTTGCTCAGCAAAAAAGACGGTTGGCCAACCTTGATACTCAACCACAGGCGAAATTGGCAAGCCAAAAAAATCAGGGCCACCGTGGGCACGCCAATAGCGCCACAATAAGGTTGGCATGGTGATGTTGGTGGTTGATTCCACGGTCGTCGTTACCAACGGCAACAACTCCTCGGAACGTGCCATGACTGCTTGCACTGCCCGCAAATTCTCGTCGAAATCAGGCAATTCGCCCGTCGATAATTCTGGCGTGATCGAAGCAATGCCGAGTGCTCCTGCCCAATCGTGCATGCCGCCAGTAATCATATAGTTGCGCCAATAACGATCGTAGCGATAGCCGCTAGCTTCAGCATAAGCTTGGGCTAAGGCGATTGATGGCCCATGTTCACAAAAAGCCGGAAACACATCGCCACCATCGCTATGCACCCAAACCACCGCCGAAGCATCGAGCACCAAATCGCGCACTAATTGGCTTTCCAATTCCGATTCAACGAATGCCCCACCCGTATCCGAGACAATGCCATAAGCTCCCTCGACGGTTTGATTCCAGTCATTTTCGGGGCAGGCATCGAAATTGGTATCCATATTGCGGTTGAGATCAACGCTGCGGCTATTGAAGCGGGTGCCAATCGCCAAGCCATCGGGATTGACCGTCGGAATAATGTAGAGGCTCACATCAGCAGGCACTTGTTGAGGGTTTTGGCGAAAATACTCAAGCAAAGCCAGCGCCAATTGATAGGTATTGGCTTCGGGGCCGCCGTGGGTATTCGATACAATGAATAATTTGCGCGGGCCATTGCCAAAGCGTGTACCCGTAATCGCCCGCCCTTGCAACGAAGTTCCAAAGGTCAAATCGACAACTGGCACAGCGCTAGGGTTAGGCGTTGGCGCAATGGTTGGGGTTTGAGCAACAAGGGTGGTCGCCGGAATGCCAAGCAATCCAGCGACCATCGTTAGCATGAGCAGATATTTTTTCATTAGGGATTTGGTGTTGGTACCACAATCTCGCCACCTGGCGTTGGCTCTGGTTGTGGCTCAGGTGTTGGCTCCGGCTGTTGCGGCGGCTGTGGTTCTGGCGTTGGCGTTGCCGGATTAGCACATGGATCGGTTGGTTTACAACCCTTAGGTGGCAACGGAGTCGCCGGATTATGCACATAAATATCGGGCCATGGCTTGAAATGGGTATTGAATGGCTCGCGCAAAATCACTTGGCCATTTTGGCGGATAATGCGATAAACGATGATATCCATGCCATCGCGGGCGGTATCAGTTTGATGGAACACCCCAACTGGCTCTTTCGGATCAGCGACGTAGGTTGGCTCGGTTGGCTTGGGATACTCTTTGGTCACATAAGGCCCATCGAGAATTACTTCGCGCTGAGGAGCCGTACCATACAAGGCATAAGTCACCGTTGCAGTCGAATCGTCAACATAGGTGTTGAGCAACAACCAGTTGCCAGTATCGTTGACAAAACGGAAGTCTAAGGCTCCGGTGAAAATTGCAGCATCCATGCCATAGGGTTCATACACTTCGTACCACGAAATTCGGAACGAGTGGGTATGGCGTTCGGTGATGGGCAAGCCAGCGTGGAAGGCCGCACGAAACAGCGTGGTTGAATCTTGGCAAATCCCGCCGCCCCATTCTTCTTGGGTGCGATTGCCAACAATTGCATAGCCCTTGACGAAGCCATTGGCTTCGTCGATTGAACCAACCGCATTGTTGAATGAGAATTCTTCACCTGGCTTAATCAAAATCCCATCGAGCAAGCGTGAGCCAGCTTTGATATTGGTCACGCGATAGGAAGCAGAGCCTTTGTAAGAGCTTTTGCCAACCCCAACTGCTTCAACAATCCCAAGGCTTTGAATATTCTCGGCGGTGACATCGGGTTGTACTTCGCGAATAACCAACTCGATCGTGCGAGTTTCGCCAATCGTGGCTTGTTCGATAATGCGGCGAGCCGAGGCTTCTTCATCGAGGCGCAAACCAGTGCGGCCTTCGCGCACAATCGTCAGTGCGCCACCATCCCAGGCTACGCGCGGGTTGACTGAGCCACGCCCAATTTCATCGGCAAAAGTTGCGACCCGTTGGCGAATCATTTGATCGTTCAACGAAGCCACCATTTTAGTTTTGCCATTAGCATCGGTGTGGGTATCGAGTCGAATCAAAGCTCGCAGATCATCGGTGCTCAGTTCCCATTGCAAATCGCCAGCAATCAAGGTTAATGGCGATTGCAACACCGCATCGATGGTTTGTTTGGCTTCAAACACCCCATCATCAAGCACGGTTGGCATTACCATTTCGGTGCGTAAAACCACCTGTGCTGGTGAGAGCGTTTGCAATTGGGTCAGAATATCTTGAGCAGTTTCATCAATTAAAATCAGCCGGCCTTCGCGGGCTGGAGTCATTGTGGCAGTACTACCAGCAACGATCAAATTGGCATTGACTGGCGCGGTGATCAAATCGTTGGTTGCTGCCGTCAGATACTCGCTTAGTTGCGCTTGATCAACGGTTACTGCCAACGGAATGTCATAGCCATTTTGCCAAATGCCCGAAACCGCCTGCAAGGTATTGATGATGTTGCCACCACGCCCAAGGCTATAGGCCTCATCAACCGATTGCTCAATTGAAAGACTGATGCCTGCTTGATCGGCGCTTGGCTCCCAAGTTTGGCCATTGAAACTTAGGCCAACTGGACGCTTGAGCAAATCGGCATATTGTTCGGTGAGCAAAGCCTTGGCTTCCTCAGGGGTTTTCTGGCTCATATCGATGCCCTGAATCGCCACATTTGGATAAATTCGGCCTTCAAAAGTCCGATTGAGATACCACAAACCGATACCAAACAACAAGCCAACCAAGCCTAGCGTAATGCCAGCGCCCCACAAAAATGTGCGGAGGCGACTGCGTTGACGCTTCGGCGGCGCAGCGGATCGAACGGGGAGATCGTCGGCCAAGGGAGCAGTTGCATCAAACTGTTGCACATCGCCATTTTGGCGACGACGCTCGATTGGGCCATATTTCTGATAAAATTCATCTGCCATGCCAAGCGCTCCTAGCGACCAAACACCAAATATCTTCTCAGGCTAACAAATATAGTACCGATACGTAATGATCCATTGCTTATACGCCAATAAAAATGCTAGCGACTAACGAAAGCACCAAAAGTACAACCAAAACAATCGAAACAATTCGATAGATTTGTTTAAGCTGCTGATTATTCACCGTGGACGCTCCTACTTAAACAATGTGGCTATTATACCATTGCTCTGAGGTTATGTCGTTCAAATTAAAGCTGATGTGCGGGTGATAAATCAGCGAAGAGTTTGCCAGCAACCAACCGAGCAAGCCCAATGCCACCAATCACATCCCAGAAATGGTGTTGTTTGGTGGTGAGGGTACTAATGATGATCGCCAGCGCCCAAGCACTGACTAGCCAGCGCCACGGTGAGTGCACCCGCCAATGGGCTGCGGCCAAAACCACTGCATAGGCGGTATGCAAACTTGGAAAAGCATTATAGGGAGGGTCAACCTGCCAAAGCCAAGCGAGCAGCCGACTCGTGGTTGATTGAGGGCGCGGAACAGTCGTTCGCACACTACAAAACACGATCGAACCAAGGCTATTGAGTAGAGTGATTGCCTGAAACACGCGACGGGCTTGCTTGGGTTTTGGCCAAAAATAGACTGCATTCAAGCCCAAAAAGGGGTACAACGAAAGATAAGGCCACACACTGGTAGGAATGAGTGGAATCGCCCGATCAAGCACGGTGGCGGGCACAACATAGGCTGGCTGATCGGGGACATGGCTTGCAGCAAAGTAACCAACAAATGAGCACAATGCTAGCGCAAAATCGGCGCTTGGCCGCGATGAAGTTGGTTGTTGCTGCAAGCCCACCATTATTAGCTATTGACCGCGGTTTCTTTGGCATGATTGCCATTACGATAGGTGCGTGGCACTTCATGGCAACGGCGGCAACGGGCTTCATAGGCTTCTTGCGCCCCAACCAAAATAATTGGGTCGTCGTATGAGGCTGGCATGCCATTGATCAAGCGTTGGGTGCGCGAGGCAGCCTGACCGCAAATCACACAAATCGCTTGCAGTTTGGTCACTTCTTCGGCTTTGGCGAGCAAGATCGGCAATGGGCCAAATGGCTCACCACGAAAATCTTGATCGAGGCCAGCGACAATCACCCGCACGCCGCGATGCGCCAACAAATCGCATAAATCGATCACAGCTGGATCGAAAAACTGCACCTCATCAATCGCCACGACAGTTGTTTCAAGCGCGATCGCTGCGGCAATATCGGCAGCAGTTTGCACTGGCGTTGCCAAGACCCGCACACCATTATGTGAAGCTACTTCTTCATCAGAATAGCGGGTATCGATCGCTGGCTTAAACACCTGGATTTTTTGCCGAGCAATTTGGGCACGCTTCACACGACGAATCAACTCCTCGGTCTTGCCGCTAAACATACTGCCGCAAACAACTTCAATCCCACCACGTTGCATGACAACTCCTTATAGCATTTTAGAGGAACGAGGGTCGCGAGGCAACAAAAGAGCCACGCGATTCCTTGTGGTGTCGCGTGGCTCTTTCGAATATCAGAACACCGATGAAACCTTATTCTTCGGTTGAAGCTGATTCTTCGCCGTAGACTTCATCGTAGAGGCTGCGCTTTTTGGGGGCTTGTTGAGCGCGAGCTTCGCGGCGGCGTTGGGCATCTGATTGCTTTTCTTGGCTTGTTTGTAAGCGCTTCATAAAGCGATCAACTTGGCCAGCGGTATCCAGAATGCGTTGTTCGCCGGTGTAGAAGGGGTGGTTGCCTGACCAAACGTCCAAGCGCAATTCAGGCTTGGTTGAGCCAGTAATCAAGACTTCTTCGCCGTTCACCACAATTTTGGCATTTGGATAATATTTTGGGTGAATGTTCTTCTTCATGATAACTCCTCGATGGTGATGCTGGTTTAGGCTTCAGCTTCAGCAGGTACAACGCTCACCATTTTTTGGGTGCGGCTGTAATCTTCGAATTTGACATGACCATCAATCATCGAGTAGATGGTGTAATCGCGGCCAAGGCCAACATTTGCGCCAGGGCGCACTTTGGTGCCACATTGGCGAACGATGATTGAACCAGGCTGCACCAACTCACCACCAAAGCGTTTGATTCCACGCATTTGCGGCTTGCTGTCGCGCCCGTTTCGCGAGCTACCTACACCTTTTTTATGTGCCATTTGCAGGCTCCTTTCAGACGCGGGCCAACCGCGCGGTCATATTACTTGCTTGGAACTACAATATCGTTGATGGTGATTTCAGTGTATTTTTGGCGATGGCCGGTACGGCGGCGATAGCGTGCCTTTGCTTTGTAGCGGAACACGATAATCTTTTCGCCCTTCACAACTTCGCCAACGGTTGCTTTCACAACTGCGCCACTGATCAATGGGGAGCCGACAAGGGTGTCGCTACCACCAACCATCAAGACTTCATTAAATTCGATAGTGCTTCCATCTTCAGCGTCGGTCAAGGCAATTTGCAATGTTTGGCCTGGCTCAACGCGATACTGTTGGCCACGGTCTCGAATAATGGCGTACACGATGCCGCTCCTTCTGGCGGTTTGGTCCGCCGCCGATAAAAAAGAGAGGGGCATCTGCCCGCCCTCTTATAACATTTTTTCTTTACAACACGGCATCGGATTATATCAGAGAGCCTTGATGCTGTCAACCACGCCGATTTGAATTTTTAGGCCTCGCGCATGGCTTAAATCAAGCAAAATACTTCAACAATTTCCATACTTTCCAGCAGCATCCCTCACCCCCGCCCATCTCCCACTGCGGCGGGCGAGGGGTGTTTCAACCGTCAGATGGGAGGCTTCGCCCTCGCCTGCTTGGCCGTAAGAGGGGGCTAAGGGGTGAGGAAAGTTATTTATCCCCTATTAGAGTTAGCTCAATTGTCACTTTTAGAGTCCACAAATATAACTAGCTTTTGACCCTGTTTTAATAAATTATTAAGTATACGCCTGATGTGAGTGATAACGAAAAAATCCCTTGACAAAGCAAGACGGAAGTCCCACGATGGATGTGCTTACCAACCATCAACAGGAGTTCCGTCAATGCCCAGTATACCATTTTCTGAT
>NZ_BAABRU010000045.1 GCF_039545135.1 Herpetosiphon gulosus
TTCGAATACATCGAAATTTTTTATAATCGCCAACGGCTACATTCGAGCTTAGCCTACCAAACGCCCGCGATGATTGAAGCGGCGTGGAGCGGATAAGATAATTATCCATTAAATCGTGACCACATCAATTTGACGGGCAGGCAATCGGGCAACTCGGATGCTACGCCAATTATTGTCAGACAAGAATTACGATTCCGATTACGACAACCTCAGGCCTGCATATTATCGCCACCGAGGGAGGATCACAGCTAAGCATCGATGTACAACAGGAACGCTTGATCCAGAAAGTTATGTTTTTACCAATAGTAGCTCATGGCTCGCCAGAATAAGCGGCTAACGTTGCAATCTATCCAGTTTTGCTAGTTCAGGGTTGAATCGAGCTGCTAGCGATAATCAATGATTTCGATATACTCAAAAGCTGCATCAAAAAAAGGACTGCAACGCTTGGATCGAATTGGCAATCCGTGAGCCTCAATTCAATCTAAGCGTTGCGAAGTTTTGCTAAAATCCGAGTATCATAAGGCACGGGCAGCAATTTAGTGGGAGCAAACCCATGTTTATGCAAAAATTCCGTGCGGCAGCGATCAGTAATCGTTCAACCTTGTGTATTGGGCTTGACCCCGATTTGGCGCGTTTGCCGGAACATTTACCCCGTGATGCCGCTGGAATTGTCCAGTTCAACCAAGCAATTATTGATGCAACCAGCGATTTAGTTTGTGCTTATAAACCAAATATTGCCTTTTACGAAGCCTTGGGCAGTGCTGGCTGGCAAGCGTTAAAACAAACCATCGCCAGCATTCCTAGCCATATTCCAGTCTTGCTTGATGCCAAACGTGGTGATATTGGCTCAACCGCCCAAGCTTATGCCAGTGCAGCATTCGATGAGCTAGGCGTTGATGCGATTACGCTTAGCCCGTATATGGGCTACGATTCGCTGCAACCATTTTTGGAGCGAGCCGATAAAGCCTGTTTCATTTTATGTCGCACATCTAACCCTGGTGGCGATGATGTGCAAAATCTAATGTTAGCTAACGGCGAACCACTCTTTTTAAAAATTGCCGAATTAGTGGCTGAACGTTGGAATAGTAACCACAATTGTGGGCTAGTGGTTGGAGCAACCTATCCCGCTGAAATTGCTACAATTCATCAGCGTTACCCACAGTTGCCATTGTTGGTGCCTGGGGTTGGCAGCCAAGGCGGCGCTATTGAGGAAGTGCAGGCAGCGGCAGGCGATCAGGCCATTATCAATGTTTCGCGCTCGGTGTTGTATGCTAATGGTGGTAGTAGCTTCGCTGAAGCTGCCCGCAAGGTAGCCCAAGCCTTTTTAGTGCCTAAACAAGCCTTAAATCACCCGTAGTAGGGATGCCTTTTGGCTAGTGTACTGGCATTGTTCGTGATATAGTAACGCTCAATTCGTTCCTTAGTTGCTAGGAGGTACAACCGATGACGGTTGAAGCGTACTGTGTCAAATGCAAGCAAAAACGCACCGTGGACAATGCTGAAGTAATTCAGATGGAGAATGGGCGACGGGCAGCCAAGGGCAAATGCCCCGAGTGCGGCACCAACTTGACGCGCTTTTTGCCCAGCGAAAAAAAGAAATAACCCACACCCACAGATCGCTCTAGGGTAGGGCAGGCTGTCCTACCCAATTTGGTATTTTTGGAGGAACGAAGCGTGGCTAAAGAGAGTAAAGATTCAATCGAGGTCATGGGCGATAATCGCAAAGCTCGCCATGATTATTTTATTCAAGAGACCTATGAGGCGGGCATCGTCTTACGCGGCACCGAAATTAAGTCAATTCGGCGCGGCCAAGTGCAGTTACGTGGCTCGTATGCACGGGTGCAAAATGGCGAAATTTGGCTCTACGATGCCCATATTGCACCCTATGCCGAAACTGGGGAATTGTTTAACCATGAGCCAATGCGCCCGCGCAAGCTGTTATTGCACCGCCGCGAAATTTTGAAGCTGCACCAAAAATTGGCGACCAAAGGTTTAACTTTAGTGCCTTTAAGAATTTATCTGCGTGGCCGCTTAGCCAAAGTTGAGCTAGGTTTGGCGCAAGGTAAAAAGCTCTACGATAAACGTGATTCGATCGCCGATCGTGATGCTAAACGCCAAATTGAACGCGCCATGAAGAATCGCTATGAATAGTAATGATTGAAGAACGGTTGTTGCGGCATAGCTGATTCAACACTACAAAAACATTCGTAATATTTATGTCAAATAACGATTGTGCTCTGTATATTCCACGCACCCATAATCTGATCCACGAAGCGATACAGAGCACAATCGCAATCACCTCATGATGTTTTCGGGCTTGCTCCATAGCCAAATGTTGCAGATATCTGGTCAATGAGTTGTTGACACTAACAACGAATTATTAGGAATACTGCTCGAGCATTTGAGCTAGATACTGTCGAAATTCTTCAACATAGGTTTGGGGTTCAATAACTTTGAGTTGCGTGCCAAAACTTGCTAAAAATTGAAATCCCTGCCGATTGTGAGGAATTTCCATGGTTGCTAATAACAATTCCGACCCATGGGCTTCAAGCTTACTTCGCCCATAACGTTCGATGATTTGATCTCTAATGCTCGGCGCTATCCATGCCTTAATTGTGACAAATTGTGGGAGATAACACGCTTCGTAGCCTTGCTCTGACCAATCGTCGCGAGGCTGAAACCCCCGTGCTCCCAGCACAATCCGATCGATCCGCGATAATTTAAAACTTCGATATGCCTGGCGATCTAAACAGAAGCCCCGCAAATACCAACTCGATTCGCTAAAATGAAGTGCATAGGCCTCGACCATGCGCTGGGTTACTGCCCCGTCTTTATCGGTATAAGCAAACGAGATCAGTCTTTGCTTTAAAATCGATTCTTGACATGTTTTTAAGGTTTCAAGCAGTTCAGACCGACCTTCCCAAGCATAGAA
This sequence comes from Herpetosiphon gulosus, assembly GCF_039545135.1. NCBI lineage: Bacteria > Bacillati > Chloroflexota > Chloroflexia > Herpetosiphonales > Herpetosiphonaceae > Herpetosiphon > Herpetosiphon gulosus. The sequence goes on from NZ_BAABRU010000045.1 coordinate 2,933, forward strand.
CGACAGGTGGATCGAACGATTCAGCGCCAATTGCCCAACCATTGCCTCGATTTTTTTAATTGTTCTTGCAACTTCTTCAGTCAGGAAGATTTGTTCCAAGCCGCCAAGCGCAGTTAATATATTTTGTAAATCAGCGCTGGTTAAAAGCCGTTTATCAACCTTATATTCTTCCATAATGCCATAGCCGCCTTTGACCCCCTGAACCGCATAGATCGGGATATTGGCTAAACTCAAGGTTTCCATATCGCGCAGGATGGTTCTTTTGGAAACATTGAAGAGCCGTGAAAATTCCTTTGCCGAAACAAGCTCTTTTTTGAGCAAGATCATGATAATTGCAATCAGGCGCTCCACTTTATCCATTATTACTCGCTTTTTTGCTCGATGATTTTGGAATGATGACATTATTATGTCACCTTTTACTCATTATACTCCCGATGTTAGGCATAGAAGGGTTTGATAGTTACCACATACCTGCCGAGCGAATTAAGGACATCATAAGGAGTAAATGCAATGGTTAATCCAAACGATTTTCCTAAACCGACCCTCATTTCCGTTAATGGCGTGGAACTTGAAGTTTTTGAAGCAGGCCAACGCCAAGGCAGAAAACCGATTGTTCTATGTCATGGTTGGCCTGAGCATGCCTTTTCCTGGCGCTATCAAATGGCCGCACTTGCCACAGCAGGCTATCATGTCATCGTGCCAAACCAACGTGGTTATGGCAACTCATCACGTCCAACCGCTGTAACCGCCTACGATATTGAGCATTTGTCGGGCGATCTGATCGCCCTGCTCGATCACTATGGATATGCCGATGCCACCTTTATTGGCCACGATTGGGGGGCAATGGTGGTTTGGGGCTTGACGTTGTTGCATCCCGCCCGGGTCAATAAGCTGATTAACTTGAGCGTGCCTTACATTGAACGGGGAGAAAAACCATGGATCGAGGTCATGGAAGCGATGATGGGCAGCGATTCCTATTTTGTCCACTTCAATCGCCAACCAGGGGTCGCAGATGCTATCTTCGAAGCCAATCGATTGCAGTTCCTGCGTAACATGTATCGGAAGAATGTCCCACCTAGCGAGCCACAGCCAGGTATGCCACTGATCAATCTTGCCAGAGCCGAAACACCACTCGGCGAACCCATTATGAGCGATAACGATCTAGCCGTTTTTGTCTCGGCATTCGAATCGTCTGGCTTTACGGGTGGTCTCAATTGGTATCGAAATCTTGACCGCAACTGGCACTTGTTGGCAGCGGTCAACCCAATTATCCACCAGCCGACCCTCATGATGTATGGCGACCGTGATCCAGTTCAAAAGTCTGCAACCCTAACAGCATTTGTGCCCAACGTAGAAGTGGTTAATCTGGATTGTGGTCATTGGATTCAACAAGAAAAGCCAGCAGAAACAAACCAAGCAATGTTAAGCTGGCTGGAAAAGCAGGATCGCAGGCTAGAGCTGGAACGTTAGCGAACGCCACCCAATTAATCTAGGATAAAACAAAAACCCCTTGCTCTAACTCAGCAAGGGGTCAAGGACTGGGAGATCGAGTCAGATTATTGCGTTTGAATCAATACTCCCGTCAAGCCATTCATCGCCGCCCCAATCGTAAGATTAAAGGTATGGCTATCGTTCACTGCTTGTAGCATTGTCCCTTCAGCATTTTCATAGATGCTGCTCACCGTATAGCCTTGGTTAGCAAGCTCTGTTTTATAGAAAGCGACGACATCGGCGATTGGCATACTTGTGCTATAGCTCATCAAGCTCTCGTCCATCAGCAAATTTTGGGCATCATCTAGTTTTGGCAAGCCGCCCATCACTGTATCATTCACTTGAGTACAGCTTGCTGGCACAGCAAATGGGGCAATTTGATCGATCTGATCAAGCTCAATTGTGGTTTCAGTGATTATGCTGTTGCCTTCAGACGAGATATCCATACTCGAAGTGGATTTGATCAAGATGCCTTCAGGCGTAAGCCAAAAATCGCCTTTGATGATCATGCCAGCCATATCGCTCTCAACTTGATAATGAGCCGCCGTCATGCCGTTGATGCTCTCGGCCTCGGCAACCAACTTCGGCTCAAACGAAGCTGCCAAGGCGTTCAACATCCCACCATTGAAAGAACGTGCCATATCAAAGGTCTGCTCCATCATTTGATCGTTGAGCATCGTGGCATTACAAATTTGCTCAGTGCCAGTATCCTGCACTTGATAAACCGAACCATCGATCAGCCAAGTGCTATTGGTTGGATCAGGTGTATTGGTTTTCACTTCAAGATGCACCGCCAAGGGTTGATTGATCCGTTCTTCTAAAGTTTCGCTGATCGATTCATTCGACGATTCGGTGTTTTTGGTGTTAATTTTGGTTGTTGTCCGCAAACGATAGCTTTGCAAAGTTTTGAGTTTTTCAGCCGTTTTTTGCGGATCAGTCAGTTGATCGATCAAGTCGCTGGCTTGGTTGTCAGTGGCTGGGGCTGAATTGGCTGCTTCAGGCTCGGCAGTTTGCTCACGTTGCGCCACAGGCGTTGGATTCGCTTGCTGCGGCTCGCTCCCACCACAGGCACTGAGCACAAAACCCAACAATAATCCACAAACTAAACGATTATAACGGCTTGGCATTGATTTCGCTCCTTGATTGCAATGTGTTTCAGCTACAGCGCTACTATAGCTATAAACCACCCCCAAGCTATGACAAAACTTGTCAGTTGTTGCCAGCATTATGCGGAGCAAATTATCAATTATTGGGCTAAAATTTGGCTAATTATTAAATTTTTTTACAAATTAAGCAAAATCGGCTAGTATAGGGCTATCGATTGATCATTTAATTTAGAAGGAGGCAAACTGCAATTCTCATGGCCTCACCGCGTTGTGGTCAACATTGTTGCTCAGGTGTAGGTACGACCGCCATGTTGGAAGCGTACTGGATAACTGTTTGTTGCAACCATTTGTTGAGGAGGCTCGCTTGAAGCGTCTATGGCTAAGTACGTTGGTTGTTGGCTGTTTGCTTAGTTTGGCTAGCCCTACGAACACTGCTGGGCAGACTCGTTTGAAAGAAAAAACACCCGAACATTTGGCCGAGGCCGAAGCGCCTGCGGTTGCAGGTCAATATTTGATCAAATTCAAGCCTGGATTGAGTAAATCTGCACGCAGCAATACCCTCAAAAACCTCGGAGCCGATCAACTTCAACACCTCGATAGTCTTGATCTTGAGTTAATTGAATTTGCTGCGCTCAAACAAAACGCTACTCCAGAGCAAACTGAACGAGTGCTGGCCGAGCTAAAAAACAATCCAGCAATTGAATATGTTGAGCCAAACTACATTTATGCTCCGCTATATACGCCGAATGACCCAGGTTTGGGCCAGCAATGGGCTTGGGGAGTGATCAAAGCCTATGATGGCTGGAACATTACCCAAGGCAGCCCCACCGTGATTATTGCGATTGTAGACACTGGCATCCAAACCAATCACCCTGATCTCGATGCCAAAATTGTGGCTGGCTACGATTTTGTTGATAACGACACCAACGCCACGGATGGCAACGGTCATGGCACACACTTGGCTGGCACAGCCGCTGCCGAAACCAACAATAGCACTGGTGGCGCGGGTTTATGCCCCAAGTGCCGCTTGATGCCAATTCGGGTGTTCAACAATAATGGTAGTGGCACATTGGCCGCCGTGGCGCAGGGCATTACCTTTGCCGCCAACAACGGAGCCAAAGTCATCAACTTAGGCTTGGGTGGCAGCGCCTCAACCACCTTGCAAAACGCAGTTAATTATGCTTGGAACAAAGGTGCCTTCCTGACCTGCGCAGTTGGCGGCAGCAACTCGGGCACACCAACCTATCCAGCGGCCTACCCCAACTGTTTCCCCGTAGCGGCCAGCGGCAAAACCGATATTAAAACGCCTTCATCGGGCTATGGCACATGGGTCAAAGTGGCGGCTCCAGGCGCAAGCATTTATTCAACATGGCTGAATGGTGGTTATAGCACCATCAGCGGAACCTCAACCGCAACCGCCCATGTTTCGGGCTTGGCTGGCTTATTGGCCTCGCAAAACCGCACCAACGTCCAAATTCGCGATCGCATTTGCGCCACCGCCGATCCAATCGCAGGTACTGGTACATACTGGTCGTGTGGCCGGATTAACGTTTATGCTGCGGTGCAATAAACCAGCTTTAATTGGATAATCATGCCCTCACCTCTAGCTCACAAGGGTATAAGGATAATTGCTGTTCACTCACCCCAACCCCTCTCCCAATGCGGCCGGCGAGGGGCATTCCACCCTTCATGACACGGAGGTTCCCCCTCTCCTGCTGTGCGGGAAAGGGGGATATGTTACCCAATTGGCGTACATTAACCAGCAAATCGAAAGCCCCTCTTTGATTGTGATGGGAAGAAGGCTAGAGTGACGGATTTCAACTTGGGTCGTCGGGGTGCTTGGGCAGATCGGTTGAGGCAAAAGGCGAAGGCCCAGAATGTTTGGGCCAAATAATCATATCGGGCGTTGTGCCATGTTTAGCCATCACGTGGGTTAGTTTTTCATGCAAACGATCGCGTTGCGCTTGTACCTCAGCTTGGCGGGTTGGTGGCAATTTAGCAAACACACTGGGATAGGCTAAATTATGCCGTTCTTCGCGATCAGCTGCTAAATCGTAAAGCTCGTACTCTGGTTGCGCCCCCGAAAATGGATCATAATACACCGCATATTTCCAAACTTGCTCGACCACACAACGAATATGATTCGCTCCAGGCACATACATATACAAATCGTCATAGGTAAAATGCAGATGATCTTGCACTTCGCGCTGCTGATTATGCAAAATCGGTGTTAGATCGTTGCCTTGAAACCGCCAGCGTTCGCGATCGGGCACATTGGCAATCGTGGCGATCGTCGGCATTAAATCGATCAAACTGGCTAAGGCATTGGTTTGCACGGGCTGCGGAAAAAGCTTGGGATTGCTGATCACAAAGGGAATATTCAAGGTTTCTTGATAGACGTTGTACATTTTTTGGCGTTGCCGCCCGTGGGCCATCGCCATATCACCATGATCACTCACGCGGACAATCACGGTATCATCGTACAAACCTTTGTGTTTGAGCGCATCCAGCACGCGCAAAATTTGATGATCGACATGGCGACAGAGATAGGCATAAAAGCGGCAATAACCAAGTTGCGCTTCGTGATCATTGGGGCCAATCACGCCATTACCTGCGTTGCTCAAACGGCGGAAGGCGGTTTGGGCTTTGGGCTTGGTACTCAACGATTCATTCACAGTTGATGGCAAACCAATCGGCAAATCAGCAAAGGCGGCGCGATTGTAGCCTGCTGCCTCAAATAATGGCACTTGTTGTCCATCAATCGTCACTGCTGCCGTGCCAGTACCAGGAAAGGCCAAGACATCGTGGGGATTGACCAGCGACACAATCAAGCAAAATGGTTGTTCCGAATCATAGCGCTCAATCCAGTTCAAAACACTTTCAGATTCTAGAAAAGCGCTAGGTAGCTCGCCATATTTAGCAGCCTTGCCATGACCGCTGACAAAACGCCCATCGTTGTTGGTATCGCCACCACCCATATTGGCAATCGCTAAGTTATCGCCAGCGTCGGGCATGCCCCAAGCGTCGAAGCCCCAATGCTTGGCCAGATGTTCACGATCAACCTCTGTCCAATATTTCTGATTCAGCGAGGTGCTAAATTGGGCTGGTTTGGTCAGATGCCATTTGCCTTTGTAGGCAACCTGATAGCCTGCTGTGCGCAACATTTTAGCCAGATTTTGCAAGTTGCTGCGCAAACCTTGCTGCCGCCGCTCCTTAACTCCGGTTGCGGTTTTCTCGCGTACATCGTTCATATTATCGAATTCGAGCACCTCGGTTACCCCATGATGAGCGGGGTAAAGCCCGGTGAACAAGGTTGCGCGGCTTGGCGAGCAGGTGCAGGCATTCGTATGACCATTGGTAAATGTTACGCCTGTTTGCTTTAATTGCCGCATTGCTGGCAGCTGGGCATCGGCCCAACCATCAGGCCAATGTGGATTACCACTTTGCTGGTCGGAGATAATCAGCACCAAATTCGGCTGCCGCCGCAGATCGCCAAACGCCATCCTAGCCTCCTTATGCATTACCAACATGATTAATCCTGTATGTGCTTAACGAATGAGACCCACTAGTTTTGAAATCGATTCAATGGTATAACCAAGCCAGATTAATCTAGCAGGGTAGCTAGGTTCGTAGCTGCAAGGAGCCGACGATGAGCACATTGAGTAGTACCTGCCCAGAATGTGGGGCAACATTCACGCCCAACCTGATCGAAACGCAGCCAGTTGGTTCGGCTAATCCTGATCATACGTTTGTTGAAGGCGCAGAGAAATTCGCTTGCCCTGAATGTGGCGAATGGCTTGAGGCTCAGGTTCGGCGTGAAATTGCCACTGGTTTGGCTAGCCAGATTGCACCCATAGCCGCGATTGCTACAATTGAAGCGTGGGATTGTCGCGGCTGTCGCTTTTCGCCAAGTGGTCAGCAACTAGCGGCTCAATTTGGTCGGCAAATTCAGATCTTCCAGCGCCAAGGTCAGCAATGGCGTTTAACCCTCACCTCACCGAAACGCGAGATCTATACCTTGATCGGTTGGTTGGGCGAGGAAATGCTCGTAGCCGATGATGCGATTTGGGATTTAACCAACGATCTTATATTTTGGCAAGATACCCAACCCATGATCTTCGTCAAAGATACAGCTTTTGATCCTCGGCAACTGCTGGTACTACGGGGCGTGGCAGTCGAACACCGACCACACTATAAACAAATCCTCGAAGCCTACCAACTCAGCACCAATGAAGAAATTCGACTTGAAATTGGCGATCTGCGCAATCTTAATGATCATGTTGTTTGCTGGAATGTTGAACGTGGGGTCAGCTTCTGTGCCCGCCCACAAGTTTCACGGGCTGCCGCCAAGCACGATTCAAACGTAATCGAGCTGTGGCACTACGATTCAGTTACTACGAGTTTCCAACGGAGTGTCGCCACAACTCTTGAGCGTGGCCTGATTCAACAGGCCTGGTGGCAAGCTGATGGTAGTTTATTGGCGGTTGCTTGGTATCGCGACGTTGGATTAGTTCCCTATCAAAGCCATGCGTATGGACTCGTACAATTGGATGGCACGACGCTTGAGGTATTGCGCGAACAACGCTGGGTTGGGCCCCAATCGGTTAACTCACAGCTTTATTTCAGGCAGGCAGCAGCCTTACCCACTGGCAAGATCCTCTGGCACTCCAATCGCATCAGCCTACTTGATGCAGATACGTGGGACGTGCATGAAACCTTGAACTACCAGCCAACACCGCGCGAAACTGTGGCGTTTAGCCCTGATGGCAGCAGCTATGCCATCGGTAGACCCAACGATTTAATCATTGTTGATCGCGCCAGCCACCGTGCTTGGTCGTTGCGACGTGAGCGTGAAGTGCACTTGAATAGCCGTGGCTAAGCCGTCGAGGAAAAATCATGACCAGCTTTAAGCTTAGCTGCCCTGAATGTGGAGCATATTTCGAGGCTGCCCTCCCGACAGTTCGGTTTGGTGGTTCGGCCAATCCCAATCATAGCTATGTTCAGGCTGATGAATATTTTAGCTGCGCAACATGTCACGAACAGCTTGAAATCTCAGTTCGCCGCGATATTCAAACAGGCTTAATTAGCTCGATTGCAGGCACGGCCAAAGCAGCAGTGTTGCGCACTTGGCAGTGTCAACGCTGCCATTTTTCGCCCAATGGTCAACAACTCGCGATCGATTGTAATGGGCAATTACGAGTCTTTGAGCGACTTGAAGATTTGTGGATACCCAGTCATAGCTCGCCCACCAAGCGCTACAATTTAATCGGCTGGTTGGGCGAACAGCTACTCCTTACCGATGGCGCAATTTGGGATCTAGCCAATAATCACATGCTTTGGCAGCATTATCGACCAATGCTCTTCGTCAAAGAAACGGCGTTTGATCCACAACAGCAGCTCGTCATTCGTGGGCTAGCAACAGGAAATAGCCCCTATAGCCAAATGCTCGAAGCCCATCACCTTGACACAGACGAGCAAATTATGGCTGAAATTGGCATCCTACGCAATTATAATGATCATGTCGTTTGTTGGAATATCAAACAAAACATCGGTTTATGTGCACGCAGCAATCAGCTTGAGCTTTGGCATTATGATCAGGCAAATCGTAATTTTATTAAAATTATGTCAAATAGACTAGAGCGAGGCGCAGTTCGCCAAGCATGGTGGCTTGCCAATGGAACGATCCTCGCGGTTATTTGGTATCAGAATATTAAAGCCATCGCAAGCCAATCCGATGCTTATGGGTTAATTCAATTCGATGGAACAACGCTTGAAGTGCTGCGCGAACAAGTTTGGGTTGGGCCGACAGTCATTGGCACAGAGATCCGCTTCAAATCGGCTAGCTTGGCGGCCAATAACGACCTGCTGTGGCATGCCAATCGGCTTAGTTTAATCGATGGCACGACCTGGGAAGTTCGCGAGATCTTACCTTACAAACCCGAATTTCGCGAAACAGTCGCAATCAATCCTGATGCTAGCAGCTATGCTATCGGGCGTTCCAACGATGCGGTTGTGGTTGATCGGGCAACCAATCGCGCCTGGTCGTTGCGGCGTGAGCGTGAAATTCGGTTGCTCAATCGAGATTAATATAAAAATTATGTCAAATCAATAACCTGATTTAAGCCATGGAAAGCCTTCAGGGTCGGCGTTGGCGCATTCGATCAACTGTGCTAGATTATGGCTACGCACCTGATTCAAAAAAGGAAAATCTTGGGGGCCAACCGTGAGGCGAGCGATTGGGGCAACCTCATGCAGACTGGCCCACTCCATAATTTGTAGGGTCATGCCACGTTTGGAGCTGCTTGGTTTGGCTATGAAGCCTTGGCGAGGCAGAATGTAAATCGTGCCAGTACGCCATGGCTGACGCTTGTAAGATTGATCATCAATCGAGAAAAAGTAATGTGGGTCATCAAAACTGCCATCAGGCTTAACCTGACGAAAACAGGCATTCAACAACGACACTTCTTGCGGTTCACGCTCCAGAATCGCATAAAAAATCGGCCAAATCCCATCAGAGGCGGCGTAAACCGCCCGCTGATTGCCAAATGCAACAATATCATTAGCCTGACGTGGTACAAGCTTGCTCAAACTTGGATTGCCCGACCCATGAAAGAGCACTGGTTTATGTTCAGCCAAGTAGGCCAAAAATGGCCAGCGCGGCGTGTCAAGCAGATCAGTCAAATCAAGCGGTGTATTCGATGCTTCAATTTCAGCCCACAATGCCTCAAATTGAGCGATTGAGGTTAGCTCACTTGGCAAGCTTGGGCGACGCAAATAATAATCGGGCTGCATACAGATCCTTCTTTAATTCAATCGGGCTAACTGCTGTTCAACCCATGGCATGCTATCGAGCACGGCAGAGCCAAGCCATGGATAGTGGGGAATCAACGGCACAATGATTGTACTTAATTCCCATAATGTAGCATCGTTAGTACAGCTACGCCAAACATCCTGAACAATTTGCCCAATTTCAGCCACTTGTTGACGCTCAAGATGGTAGGCAATGATTTTTTGAAACTCGCGTTCCTGCATGTAATATTCACTTAGGTTTGGAATTAATTGACAGGCCATAGTCACTTGATTGGTTTGAATCAATTTGTCAATCAAAGACCATACAACTTCATCTTTCCATGGCGATGGTACTTGAAGTGCCAGCAATTCTTGGGCATAGGTATAGTCTCCCTGTTTGGCACAGACCAAGGCAATCGACTCAACTGCTAAATCGTCAGACTCAAGCTCCATTAGCTCAGCAATAATTGCCCGTAAACGCGGCCCATCTTTGACTATCGCATAGGCTTTGGCAAGTGATTTAAGCGCATCAATCCGATCAGCTATCGGTTCAATTGTCAGCGCCATCTGATACGCTTGAGCGAGAAACTCTGCATGCCCTTCACTCGCATAATCTGAATAGATGTTTATCAATAGGTTTTTAGCACTAGCCAAATGCGTTGTGTTGGCGATCGACTGCAACCTTGGCAATACCGCTGCTAAAAATGCTGAATTCATCCAATCAGTAGCATGTGTACGATAGCTATTAATCAGCGTGCGATAGCCCGACACAATCGATTTTTGATCAGTTTGGGGGCTATTTTTCAATTGGGTATGGGCATAATTGAAGCAATCGTCAAATGCCGAATGATTCCCTTGTTTAGCATAAGCCGCTGCGATTGGGCAAAGGAATTCATTCAATGCAGTATTGATATCTAAATGAGTAGAACTTAGCCGTAAGCTATCTAACAAATTGGGAAAACTCGCAACCAAACCATACTTCATCTGAGCAAGCACTAAATCCTTGAGATACCGCAGCCGAGTATAACCATGATCAACCGTGGCACATGCCTGAAGCGCCTCGCTATATAATCGCGGCGTTAGGTCAGCTAGTCCATGTTTGCTAGCCTCAGTCGCGAGTGTACAGGCAACGTGGACAAAATAATTAAGATGATTAACATGATCATTAATCGCTTTAGATATATCCATGACATCCCAATAGACCTGCCAAGTAAGTTCGATTAATCCCTGCGCCCCAGCCTTAATCAACAGGTTACTAGCGGCAGATACATATGCCCGTTCATGCGTTTTAAATAATTTCAGCAGCGGATGGGCATTCGTAAGATCATTATCATTTAAATAACACTCAATAATGTTACCAAGCACGTAATCATGGGCTTTGGGATTATCGAGGAATGATATGATCGCTAAGGCATCAGCCAAGGCATGTTGGGATTGATAACTCCGAATAAGTAGTCTAGTAGCTACAGGCGGATATTGGTGCTGCACACCAATTAGTTTATGAAAAGCTTCATCCATCAGCGTTTGGGCCAGCTCGATTAAACCAGCGTGCCATGCAGGGATGGCTAGTTGTCCCAACAGATAGATGTGATCATCAATATCCTCAAGCTGATTGACTAGTTTATGGGCTGCTTGTAGCAAATTTGCTGTATGGGTATGAATTTGTTTTTCACAGGCAATCATCGCCACTTGCTGGGCCGCTTGGATAAAACTGCGCGGCTGTTTAATCAATTGAAGTGCCTGATAGGCAACCGCAAAATCGCCATTTGCCGCATAGGCTTTAGCAAGCTCCTGAATTGCCGAGTTAAACGTAGGAGCTTCTTGCGGAACATAGACGCTCTGAATAATTTGTTCACAGAGCGAATCATAACCAGCACGCTTGGCGCTCTGAACAAGCAACATTAATTGGTACAGTTGCTCGTGCGGAGGCCTGATGGTATAAATTATCGTTAATACTTGATCAAAAATTAAATACGCTTGCGCATCCAAACCTTGGCTAGCTAACGTATTTGCCTGCTGCAATAACCCTTGAACTGTGGCATTAGGCCGATCAATAACTTGATAGATTGGATATTTAGCATTAGGAATTCCAGCCTCGGCATAGGCCAAACCAAGACACGACAAAGCAAATGCATGATCTTCAGGATCACGAATCGAACGAATCGCCTGCTCGATGCGCTGCAAAAGCTGCAATTGGATATGCTGCTCGGCATACCTAATCACTCGTGCCCAAGCAAGCACTTGACGTTCTGGATAAGCGCAAACATTAATCTGCGCCAAGGCCTCTGGTAAACGCCCAACAACTGCCAACATGACATAGATCTCATCACGCCAGCGATCAGCATGGGCAGAAAGGCTGGTGCGCAGCAGGCTATAGCGCCACAAGCGCGGCAACAATTCAAGCTGCTGTTCGACATTCTGGCTAGCGGCAATCACACTTTCGCGGGCACGATCCAAATCCAAGCCATACAAGCGGGTGCTTGGCTCAAAGCGCACTTTGTATTCCCCATAATCGCCGAGATCGATCACCCGCCACAATTCTTCCCATTGTTCAGCACAATCCAAATGGGTGATGTAATGCTGACGCGCATACCAGCGGCGGGCCTGTTCGATCGGTTCTGCACTATCTTGCCAAATCTGCTCAAGCTGCATGCCACACCACTGCGCCATCCGACCATGCCACGCACGACGTTCTGCCGCAGCAAATTCGTGGTCGATCAGAAAATCGTGAAACAACAAATGACGCAGGGCCACACGTTGATCAGCGGCAACACTAACCCAATCGCTCATCAGGGCCAGCGCTTCGGCAATTGCGTCAACGGGTTGTTCAAGCATCATCGCAAGCACTGCAGTCTGAAGCGGTTCTTGGGTCACCAACAACACTGCCAACAGTGGGCGAAGCAGCGGTTGCCATTGGTTCGGTGCGGCGTGTTCGATCCGCTCAAGGCTCAGTCGAAACAAATTGGTTGAATCAGCGCTGGCGTGGTTGAGTAATGCAGGCAATTCGGCTGCCGAAGTTTGGTGCAGCAAATTGGCCGCTAGTTCCACCAACAAGGCATTGCCCTTGACTGATTGGGCTAAACCATGCAACAGCGCTGGCTCCAACATCGGCTGTACTTGCTGCCAACGACCAATCGCATTGTGCTCGCTCAAGGGTGGCACAGAATAGACCAGCCCCTGCTCAAGCGCTAAACTGGCGATCGTTTCGTTGGGCCGCGAGCCAAGCACAATCACGATACCTGGCGGAAGCTGCAAGGGTAAAAAGCTGAGATCGCGGCTTCCATCAACCTCAGGCTGCAATTGATCAAGTCCATCGAGATAGATCGTTTCGCTGATGCCACGGGCCGAGAGGGTTTGTAACAACTGACCAAATTCGAGGCGCAAGGCCGGGTAGCTATCGGCAGGAAAATAGCTGCCCGACAGATCGTGTTTAAGCATAAGTTGGGCAACGATACTCCGTAGCAAGTCGAGTTGATAAGCGCGGCCTGGAGTCAGCGCAATAAAATGCTGCGGCGTTTGGGCCAGCCCAGCGCTCACGATTAATTGGGCAATCAGACTGCTTTTGCCAGCCCCAGCCTCGCCCGTGACCAACACATAACCACCTGTTACACGGGTTTGGTCAATTAATTCGCGAATCGCAGCTTGTTCGGCTTCACGGCCAACGAAACCCGCGAGCCGCAACTGCAACAAACGGGCGCTTTCACGCTGGTTGGCCGCTTCAAGCAAAATCTGATCGTTCAACGGCATTATCCTGCTCCTCAATCCAACTTAATCGGGCAGAGCATAGCATAGCCAGCGGGCCACGACAAGCATCCATATGTTTTCGATCCACGAAGGGCACGAAGGCTGAAACCACGAAGAATGCGAAGAGCACAAAGGCTCTTTATTCCAAAGTCCTGACACATGACACATGATCCCTCATTTTACTCTGCTCCGCTGCGTTAAATCTGGCCCCTATATCTTGTCCCCTCTACTCAAAGTTGAAAAAACCGAGAGCTTCTACTATAGTGCCAGCACGGATTTATTGTGTGGAAGGGTCGCAATTAATGGCAAATACTCAAATTCGCTTTGAAGATGGCGCAACCTACGAACGCTATATGGGCATCTGGAGTCAGCTGGTTGGCGCTAAATTCCTTGATTGGCTTGCCCCCAAAACTAGTTTAAATTGGCTTGATGTTGGGTGTGGCAACGGGGCTTTCACCGAAATGGTTGTTGAACGTCATCAACCAAGCATGATTACCGGGGTCGATCCATCGGCGGCCCAAATTGCTTTTGCGCGTCAACGCTTGGCAAACTATCCTGCCGAACTGCATGAAGCTGATGCCATGGCCTTGCCGCTGGCGGATAAGAGTGTGCATGCAGCGGTAATGCCATTGGTGATTTTCTTTGTGCCCGAGCCAGCTAAGGGCGTGGCCGAGATGGCGCGGGTAGTTGCCCCAGGCGGCAGCGTTTCAGCCTATGCCTGGGATATGCTCGGCGGTGGCTTTCCTTATTTTTCGTTACAACAAGCCTTGATCGATGCAGGCATTAGTGTGCCACGCCCACCCAGTGTTGAGGCTTCGCAACTGACGGTCATGCACGAACTTTGGCTGCAAGCAGGCCTGACCAAGGTTGAAACTGCGGTAATCAAAGTACGGCGTAATTTTGTAGATTTTGCCGATTACTGGAAAACTGTCACTGGTGCACCCAGTGTAGGCCCGCAAATTCGCGCGATGACGACCACCCAACAACAAACAGTTCAAGCGCAGCTGCGAGCTAGTTTACCAATTGCTGCCGATGGCCAAATTAGCATCGAAGCCCATGCCAACGCAATCAAAGGTATTGTGGCAGAATAACGAGATTAAAGGTGGCGATTGCATCTAGATCGCCACCAAATTCTGTTCTACAGATTGTTATTGATCGCAAGCTGTAAGCCCGTTGTAATACTCTATTAATATCTCAGCGCTATACTAACAACAGCAACTTGGATCTATTTGGGCTAGCCAGACGTAGGTTGGGTTAGTGGTTGTTAATTAATAAGGATGCTGAGCATGAAAAAGATTCCTTCCTCGGAGATAACCCCCGAAGCGTTGTTCCACTCACGTCGCCAGTTTATCAAAGGCGCAGCGGCTTTGTTTGGCAGTGCCGCCGTTTTAGCCGCCTGTGGTAGCGAAACCAGCGAAACCAGTGATCTACCAGCCGGTGTTGATGTTCAAACACCCTACGAATCGATCATTAATTATAACAATTTTTATGAATTTAGCACCAATAAAGAAGCAGTTGCCGAGGCTTCGAAGAATTTTACGACCAATCCATGGACGGTTGAAGTTAGCGGCTTGGTCAACAAACCCCAAACCTTTGCCATCGAAGATCTACTCAAGCAATTTACCCAAGAAGAACGGGTGTATCGGTTGCGCTGTGTCGAAGGCTGGTCGATGGTGATTCCATGGACAGGCTTTAGTCTTGCAAGTTTGTTGAAACAGGTTGAGCCAACCAGCGCTGCCAAATATGTGCGCTTTGAAACGGTGATGCGCCCCGAAGAAATGCCTGGACAAAGCAGTAGCTACTATACGTGGCCGTATGTTGAGGGCTTACGGCTCGACGAAGCCATGCACGATTTAACCTTGATGGCAACTGGTGTGTATGGTAAGCCAATTTTGCCTCAAAATGGTGCACCCTTCCGGCTAGCAGTTCCATGGAAATATGGCTTCAAAAGCATCAAATCGATCGTTAAAATTGAGCTTGTGGCCGAGCAACCAACCAGTTTATGGATGAACGCAGCGCCTGATGAATATGGGTTTTATGCCAATGTTAATCCCGATGTGGCGCACCCACGTTGGTCGCAAGCCACCGAACGCCGCATTGGTGAGGCTGGTCGTCGGCGAACGTTGGCTTTCAATGGCTATGCCGATGAAGTTGCTGCACTCTACAAAGATCTTGATTTGAAAGCGAACTATTAATCGCTCACTACCCCAAAACGGGCGAGGAGCGCATGCTTGATGTTTGAAGCGAAGCAGCTTTGAGCAGCAACTGGTAAATCATAGCAATATCATTAATTAAAAGGTAGGCTGCATGGTGAGACAAATCAAACATCATTGGCTGCGCTATTTAGTCCATGTGGGTTGTCTTGTGCCGTTTGGGTTGTTGATCTTCGATTATTTAACCGATCAACTGACGGTCAATCCAATTCAGGCGGCGACCTTACGCACTGGAAAAACGGCCTTGGTCATTTTGGTCTTATCGTTAGCTTGCACACCGATCAAAATCTTTACACCTTTTAAACAAGTGACGGTGCTACGCCGACCTTTGGGTTTATATGCATTTTTCTATGTTTGCCTCCACCTCTTGATTTTTGTGGGCTGGGATTATGGCTTTGATTGGGAGTTTATCAGCGAGGCCATCAGCGAAAAACGCTATATGATCGTCGGTTTGGTTGCATGGCTGTTGCTAATTCCTTTAGCAATCACTTCAACAAAAGGCTGGATGCGGCGGCTTGGCAAGCGCTGGCGCTTGTTGCATCGATTGGTTTATCTGATTGCTGGCTTAGCCATTTTACATTATGTCTGGTTAGTTAAGGCTGATGTGCGCGAACCCTTGGCCTATGGCGCAGCAATTAGCTTGCTCTTGCTCTTGCGCTTGCCTGTGCTACGGCGTTGGCTGACAAAACGCCAAATCCAGCCAGCCAAACAAGCTGAGCGCCCAACCGAAACCGCTTAAAGCTCAAGGCGCAACGATTGTTAAGATCGTTGCGCCTTGAATAAGTATTCGCTTACCTATCGTGGCTAGTCCAGCGTTGGAACTAACCTACGGTGCAATTGCAGGATAGGCGTTGCGAACCAACATGGCAAATTGTGATGAGAACCAGCGTCCTGCGTGCGGTGCTCCCGCCAACGCATTGGTTGGATACGCCGTGTTGTAGCGGTTTTGTGCGTTCGGGTCACACATCGCATCAAACTGCTTGGCTGGGTCGGTTGGGTCAATCACCCCTGCCGTCGCCACGCCGTCTGATTCGCCTGGAGGCTTGACCCATACATAGGCATCAATCCCACTTACTGGTGCTGCCGTTGGCCGTTCGCCAATCCCGGCCCCAGCTTGGTTACACCAGCCACCACGATGTGGCCGACGATCCAGCTTCGAATCGTTGACATAGATTTCCAATGAATTCGAGCTGCTCACCATCGTTGGACGAGCCGTACCACCCCAGCCGTTGCGGCTGGTATCAATCAACATCCCGATTCCACTCGGGAAGCCAGCAGTGATGAAGGCGTTGCGCATCGCCAACACATAGTCCGTTTCGTCGAAGTAGGGGTTCCATTCGTAGAACAACGACGAGCGGATCGGGTTGCCACCACCTAAGGTCAAGC
>NZ_BAABRU010000046.1 GCF_039545135.1 Herpetosiphon gulosus
TGGGCAAGGGCTGGTATACTCGGCATACGACCTCGGTTTTGGTATCGGTTTGGTTTCAGCACCACCGAGTATACCAACCCGAGGTCGTTCTGTGAACATGCGTTGTGCGTCCCTGTCCGCCCTTAAAGCTCGGCGGGAGAGGGGGCTAGGGGGTGAGGGCTATAACTTATGCGCCAACGCGAGCGATCCACAGTTGTGGGTTGCGAATTTCTTCGAGAGTTGGCAGCATTTCTGGGCCTTCCCACACACGGGCAGCTAATTCCTTGCCTCCATGATCTGCAATCGCATTAACAAAGCGTTCGCCTTGCTCGTATTGCTGCATTTTGAGGCTCATGCCCGTGATACGGTTGAACAATTCATCGAAGATCGAGCGTTTTTCTTTGCGATCGCTCATACGAGCTTCGATCTGCTCGAAATTTGGCAGAATTTCGCGGCCAACTGCATTCATAATGTGGTTGCTATAGCCTTCGACCAACGACATCAAGGCCTGCAATTCGCTAAATACTTGACGTTGGGTTGGAGTCAGTAATTGCTCCATCCAATGGCCATCGCTGGGAGTTTTGCTATTACTGAAAATCCGGTTGATGAAGTTGCCAACGCCATTGCGCAGCGCATCGAGTTGGCCGCCAAGCTCGTTGAAATAGCGCTGAATTAAGTTGCTGAAATGGTCGCGCACCCAACCATAGGCTTCAAACTCATAGGCGTGGGTGGTTTCATGCAGCGTAATCCACAAGCGGAAGTCATGATCATCAACGCCCAAACCTTGTTGCACGCGGGCAATATTTGGCTCAACAAAATAGAGCATGCCTGGCTCGGCTTGCGGCGAAAGCAAGCTGAGATCATATTGGCCCAGCACTTTGCGGGCTAAAACCCCAACCATTGCCCCAACTTGTGCGCCGACAAACGCCCGATTAATCGCATTAACCGAGGGATTGCGGCCTGCATTTTGGGCCGCTTGGCGATACAATTGCTCAATTGGCTCGAACAAACGCTCAAATGAACGCAAATTGGCATCGATCCACTCTTTGCGATCAACAACTTTAACTCGTGAGAGCGTTTCGGGCAGTTTGACGTTCAAATAATCGTCGATTAAGGGCTGACTGCGCTCAACCATTTGATCATATTCAGCTTGACGCTCAGCCCGATTGATCACCGGATGCTCTTGCCATTGTGAGACGCGCAGGGCGATCATGCGGGCAACTGACCAATCGATCAGTTTTTGCGGGGTTGTATAATCGTAGATTTTTTGGCCTTGTTGGCGGGTTTTATTGGCGAGATAGCGAGCGCCAGCGCCTGCGGCGGCACTGATCAGTAGAACACTACCAAGTTGCTTAATTGATAAACGTTTTGTCCTCACGTTTCGACATCCTTTCCGCTGGCACAAACGCCATTCACTTCAGCATAACACGAGCATTTGGGTGGGGCTAGGCGTGCCAAGCTTTTCTAACACTTTGTTAAGCTCAATAGGCTACCCGTAGATCGCCGACGCGGCGGGTAATGCGCAGTTGATCGCAGTGTTCGAGCATGGCTTGGGCATATTTGCGACTGGTTTGCCAAGCATCACGGGCTTGGGCAAGGCTGATGCTTTGGCCAGCAGCAAGTTGCTCTAGCACCCAGCTATGCATCTGTTGATATTGCTTCGGCAAGAAATAGACCTCTGCACCAATGTGAATCAATTGCTCAGTTTGCAGCAGATAGCGCCATAGTTCTGGCTCAAGCTTGGGCCATTGCTCACGGCTAGGCGGTAGGGCTGGGTTGCTCTGCCACAATGCCAACAAGGCTTGGATTTGCGCTTGTTGGTTAGCATTGGGTTGAGCTTGATGTTCAGTCAGTTTAATCTGGTTAGCCTCAATACTCAGCCATGCTTGCTCGGCTAAAACTTGTAGGATTTGATTGAAATTACTAGCAGCTAAACCCATGCGTTTGCGTAATTCCTCGCGTGGCATGGCTGAACGCAACGGCCAAGTGGTATGATATTCGGCCAGAATTTGGCGCAAATTGGCTTGTAATTGGTTCCAATAGCCTGTGCTGGTGATTAAACTGTTGGCCGTGAGTGGGGCCGCTGTTGCTGAGACGATGCTGATTAAGCCGTTGTTGCAGCCAGTGTTGAGCGCTGCTAAGGCGGTTTCTGAATCAAAGCCGCTGCGTTGTTGCAGCTCTTGCCAGCTTAAACATTGTTGCTGAATGTGTTGTAACAGAATTTCATGGGGCAAGCCATTAGCCAGCTGTTGCAGCTGTGCGATCACAGCTGGGCGCATGCGCCGATGGCGTTGAGGATGGGCATCGAGCACTCGTATTCCCGCCACTGTGGCGGCAGGCGAGGCACGGCGTAGAATTCCGCGATCGCCGCGTTGGGCAATGGTTGGGTGTTGTAAACGCAATTGCCCAAAAGCTTGCTGTTTGGCTGGCAACGTGTCGCAATCGAGCAACGCGAGGGTGCATCTCAGTTCGGCGCTACCGAGATAGAGCTGCAAAGGCTGATTATGGCTCAGGCTTGGGGCATCGGCAGTGGTTTCAATCAGCACATCAAGCAAGTTGGTTGGCTCAAAGGTTTGGGGTAAAGTTAGTACATCGCCACGCTTAAGACTTTGGCGTTCGATCCCGCTCAAGTTAACTGCCACGCGCATGCCCGTTTGCACGTTGGTGTAGCTGATTTGCTGCGATTGCAGGCCGCGAATCCGCCCACGCAGTTGTTGGGGCAGAATTTCGATTTCCATGCCAATACTCAAATTGCCATCGCGCAGCGTTCCGGTAACCACCGTGCCAAAGCCATCGATGCTAAACACCCGATCGATCGGCAAACGCGGATTGTGCTGCTGAAGCATTCGGGCTGGTAGTTGGCTGATTAATTGGTCAAGCGCTTGGATTAATTGAGCCATACCAGCGCCAGTTCGCGCTGAAACTGGCACGATTGGCGCATTGGCAAGGCTAGTTGCGGCAAATTGTGCCTGAATTTCGCCACTGATAAATTCAAGCCATTCAGCATCAACCAGATCGATTTTGCTAATCACAATTAGCCCATGCTCAACGCCCAATTGATTGAGAATTTGCAAATGTTCGAGGCTTTGCGGCTGCATGCCTTCATCAGCGGCAACGACGAACAGCACGCCATCAAAGCCAGTTGCCCCAGCTAACATATTTTTGATTAGCCGTTCATGGCCTGGCACATCAACCAAATTAACCGAATGGCCAGCGGGCGTGCTAAACCAAACAAAGCCTAGATCAAGCGTCATTTGGCGGCGCTGTTCTTCTTCCCAGCGATCAGGGTTGATGCCCGTTAGGGCTTGTACCAAGCTCGATTTGCCATGATCAACATGGCCTGCGGTGCCGAGCGTAATTCCCATTAGCGTAAATGAAAGACCAGAAAATCCTTGCCAACGGCGCTGCTGATGCGGCGCAACTCGCCTTCGGGATATTCCTGTTGCAATTGATCAATATGAGCTTGATCATCGGGATTGAGAATGTAGATCAATGGGCGGTTGCCGGGCACAACCAGCGCCATTTCGGGCTTAATCGTGTTGTTGACATACCATTGCATATCGTTTAAATGCACGCTGATATTACGCGATTCCTTCCAGAAATAGCTATTGAGCATGAGATAGGCATTTTCGTAGGGCACGCCTTGGGCATCGCGATAGTAGCGAATCGCATCGGCAACCTCACGATTATTCGGGATAAAGCCGGTGTATTGGCGGGCCATATCAACGAAGTAGCGCTGGAAATTTTCGCGTCCAGCCCATGCCAGCAGCCAGATTGTTAAGCCAATGCTCAACAAACCGCCCAAGGCTGGTTTGCCACGCCACCATTGCTCAAACGGCCTAGCCTTGGTCAGCCATTCAATTGCCAAGGCCAGAGGTGCGGCGGCCATGGTAAAAATCACTGGCATCAGCACGCCAGTCCGGGCTGCGCTAGGGTTTTCGATTGGGTAGGCTAAGCTCAAGGTTGTGGCTAAACCAAGTAATGGCAATGCCACTACGAGCATCCACCAACGCCATGAACGCTCAACCAACAATCTCCAGACGATGATTGGCAAACTCAACAACAACAAGGCGGCACTGACAACATCCAGCAACGGATCGAAACGTACATTATTAACTTCATTGCGATCGCCCCGCCAATTGAAGGCAACTGCTAAATTAACATTATTGGCAACGAATTTTTTAATATTGCATTCGCGTTCGCTGCTGGTAGCTTGGCAAAATTCGCGACTAATATCGTCGGTATGGTTGCTGGTACGGGTGCTGACGCGAAACCAAAACACATCGGGATAATCGAGCATGAAATGGCCCAGCGGCAAGAAAATCAAGGCGGTGGTAATCAAGGTTAGGCTGCCATGGCCAAGCAATTTGAGCCAGCCTTTGGGGTTGCGTCGCCGCTTATCGAATAGCATTAGGCCAAATACAGCAGCGATGACGAAGGGCACTGCTCGCACGCCGATATAACCATACAAGCCCATGCCCATCCATAACCCGACCAGCAAGGCATCGCTGCGTTTGCCCAAGCGCACATAACGCCAGAGCGACCACAACACCAGCGCGGCGGGCAAGGTGGCATAAGGAAAGCGTAACCCCATGCGGGTAGTTTCGAGCGGCCATTTGCCCAAGGCGTACAAGGCGGCACTCAAAATTCCTAACTTGCGCCCGCCAAGCTCACGCGCAAATAAATAGATAAATGGAATCGTCAGCGTGCCGATAATTACATTGCCTAGTTTGAGCGCGATAAAGCCAAACGGCACGCCAAAAAAGCGAATCAACATCGCAATATAATAAAATTGGCCTGGCTCGCGGCCTGTGTTATTGGGCAAAAATAAGGGGCGACCACCCTGCAAAATGGTGTAAACATCTTCCATTTTCCAGCCGTGGTCAACCGTCATGTCATATGGCATTTGATCCAGCCGATATAGCCGAATCCACAAGCCAAAGGCGGTGACAATCAGCAAACAGCCAAAGGTCAGCCAAGCCCGTTGCGTTTCGGCCCGATTAGCTTTGGGTAACCGTGGACGTTGCCAAGGCAGCCATGCCAAGAGCCATAAGCCAATCGCTAACAGCCATGTCCAGGTCGAGAGTGGGTTGAATTCATTGCCAAAGAGATTATTCCATGCGACGAAACCGCTAAGAAAAGCCACAGCGCTCATTCCTAGACGTAAGGTTAGGTGATCTAACGGCTGATCGTTGAGTTCGGGCAGGCCATCGGCTTGGGGTGGTTGGCGCTTAATCAGCCACCACCAAATGCCTAGTGCGACGACTGCCCCAAGCAAAACTGCCCCATTGAAATGGCGGAACTCAAGTTGGGCTTGAACCTTGAGCATGAGCGCTAGGGCTGTTCCAAGCAAGCCTAAAAGCCAAAGCCAGCCTAGGCGCTGGCTTGGGAAGACACCTCGTAGCATGGACACGATCTCCTGACAGACTTAACTCAAGGGCTTGCGGGCTTTGACAAAGACATTTACAAAGCTGCGTTTATCTAAAGTTTCTGGGCTTTCATTCAATTGGTCAACATAATTGATAATACCGCGTGCAATGTTGAGCGGGTTCAATTTGCTGCCTTGGTTTTGGTCGCCACGCATGCGGTCGGCGCTCTTCATCCAGCTTTCGGGCAAGATGCCCGATTC
This sequence comes from Herpetosiphon gulosus, assembly GCF_039545135.1. Taxonomy (NCBI): domain Bacteria; kingdom Bacillati; phylum Chloroflexota; class Chloroflexia; order Herpetosiphonales; family Herpetosiphonaceae; genus Herpetosiphon; species Herpetosiphon gulosus. The sequence goes on from NZ_BAABRU010000046.1 coordinate 5,609, forward strand.
AATTAAAGGCTTGCCAATGCCATAAACCACATAGGGAGTCATCGGAATAGCATAGTGGGTGGCTTCTTCGCAGCATTCAACCTCGAAATCAGCCATCCGCACTTGGCGTACTAATTCGGCTGGCTCATACAAACGCACATGGTTTTCCCAAATGCTGCCAAATTTGGTGTGGGTAAAGGGTTTGCCACCAAGTCGCGTCCAGATCCAGCTGGCGGGGTCCCACCACAGCGGATAATTGGCATGTGGCACTGAGATTGCCAAAATGCCGCCTGGCTTGAGGATGCGCCGTAATTCGTGCAAGGCTGCTTGTTGATCGGGAATATGTTCGAGCACTTCTGAGAGCAGAATTTTATCGAAGCTATTATCAGCAAAGGGCATGCCTTGACCATCGCCACGCACAAAGGTCGCCCGATTGGCATGTTCTTGGCCAACTAAGAGCCGATCAAAGGCTTCATCAAAGCCCACAACCCGCAAATCACGCAATTTATCGATCATCTGGGTATAGAAGCCATAGCCACAGCCACAATCCAGCACCGTGTCACCATCTTGCAGATCAAGATATTGCATCAAACGGCGGGCGCGGCGGCTATAGGCAGGGTCGGCCTCGTTGCGCAACATCGTATCCATCAGGGCTGCATCGCGTGGGGCTAGCGGGGCATAGGGTTGTTCGGTCATGTTCATCGCTCTTCCTTATACAACCGAGGCAGAAACGGGCTGACCACACATTTCGGCCATCGTCCGCTCGTAGCTATCGAGAATGGTTTTGACTGAAAAGACTTGTTCAACTTTGGCGGGCTGCACTTTATAGGTTTCAGGGTTTTTTAGCACTTCAATAATGCCGTCGGCCAAGGCACGAGGATTTTGAGTTTGAACCAAGCGCCCAAAACCTGTTTCCTGCACGACAACCCGTGCACCTGGAATATCGCTGGTGACCAACGGCGTGCCTGCTAGCAAGGCTTCGATTTGCACCATTGCCAAACAATCGGTGCGGCTGGGCAAGGTAAACAAGTCGCACATTGCATAAAAATTGGCAAGTTTTTGCGAATCGCGTAATAACCCGAGGAACACAATTCGTTCGCGGTTTTGCTCGATCATCGGCAAGCAGGTGGAATAAAAATCTTCATAGACCATTTTGTGCTCGCCAGCAAACACAAAGCGCACCTCAGGAAAGACTTCGGCGATCATTGGCATAGCTTTGAGTAAGAAATCAAAGCCTTTTTCTTCAACGAAGCGCCCAGCAAAACCAACAATCGGCTTATCGCTGATCCCAAGTTCAGCCTTCCAAGCGGCAACTTGGCTTGGATTGGGGGTGGGTAAATCAACAGGTGGGTAAATATAGGTTAATTTTTTGGTAAATTTTTGCAAAAAGCTGGAGTTTGCGGCGTAATCGCGACTATAGGCACTAACGCGCCGCGCCAATTTGCCAGCCAATACCATCTGGCCAATCATGACCTTTTCGATCGCCCGATTGATCAAACCAGTTGGCATGACCAAATCGCCGTGATGGCTCATCAACAAGGGTTTATTTAGTGCGCGACATAAACCTGAGAGCAGTAAGGCCTCAAGTTGCGGCGTATGCACATGCACCACATCGTGGCTACGAATCAATTTAGCGGCAACAAATGGAAAGTTGAGCGCAAGCATGCCACGGCTAATTTGGGCCGCAGGCTTAAGCCGCAAAACATGCACTCCATTCAAGATTTCTTCGGTTGGCAGCGTTGGCTCATGCTGGATTGTTAAAACAGTGACGTGGTGTCCACGAGCTGCGAGTCCTTCAGCCACCCGTTGGGCATGCATCGTCAAGCCCGTCCAGTGCGGCGCGTAGTAGGTCAAGGCAGATAATATTTTCATGGGAAAAGTCCAGCCATACTAGTTAAACGTGGCTCATTATACCTTATTCGTTAGAGCAAAGAACATAGAGCATAGAACATATGGAGTAGGGATCGGGATTTCGATCCACGAAGGACACGAAGCTACACGAAGGAGTATTTATGGCGTTCTTCGTGTTCTTCGTGTCCTTCGTGGTTAAAAGCTCTGCCCTTAACTTTTTCGCAGGCGATTAGCCCACTTTAACAAGCGCATCACTTTGCCATTTTCGAGGCCTTTGATGTGCTGCTCAAGTTGGGCGATATGGTCGTTTTTTTCAGCAACCACCCGATCAAGCTCATCCATGCGGTAACGCATGCTGGTGTGGCCTTGTTGTTTACTTTGAGCTTTAACATTGCGGCGTTTATCGGCAGCATAGTGTGGTTGGCGACAAAACTCGACCAACGGGGCACAAGCTTGCTCCCACGTATAGGCCTGTTGAATTTGGGCAAATTGGGCTTGGCGTTGCTGACGATCGGTTGGTTGTTCGGCGGCATGCACCAACGCCTTGACCCAACCCTGTACATCTTCGATTGCGACAACCTGGCCAAGCTGTTGTTGCTGGACCAAATCGGCCAAACTATCGCCTGCCGAGACGATCATTGGCAAGCTGGCCCAAAGGTAATCGAGCAACCGCGTGCGAAAGGCAAAGCGGGTTTCAGTATGATTATGATGAGCGCTAACCCCAAGATCAGCCTCAAGTAAATAGTTGACCCGTTGATCATAGGCGACCCAGGTTTGATTGAAAAAAACTGTTTTAGCGTATAAACCGAGCTGTTTTGCTAGCTCAACTGCCTCGCCATAACGCTGCATCACCCCCACATCTTGAGCATTAGGATGTTGCCCGCCCATAAATACCAGCTTTAATTGGGGGTGGCTCTGCTGCAATTCTGCCATGGCGCGAATGATCGTCAATGGATCAAGCCATTCCCAAATGCCGCCGCCCCATAACGCAATCACATCGTCTTGATTAATACCTTGAATCACCCCGCGCATGACGGGTTGAGTTGCTTGGGGTGGCTCACTGGGCAAGCCAAATGGCACAATATCGATCAGTTTGCGCAAGGTTGGATCGTTACGATAATGTTCAGGAGTCAAGCGCTTGCTAACGGTCAAGGCTCCTAGCCACAAATCGCGCTGGCGTTCGCTAGCACAGATGAAGAAATCGCCAAGTGCTAGCTGTTCAGTCAGGGCTGCCACACTTGAATCATTTAGCTCGATCGCGCGTTCGAGGCTTAATCCGCGTCGTTCGGCTAGTTCGAGCGCCTCAAAATGAAATGGATCGTAGAGATCGACAACCAAAATGCGCTCAGCATTGACCAATTGAGGATACTTTTGCAAGCTATAGCCTTGGACAATCAGCACTTCAGCATTGAGTGCCAGCTCGCCCAAACTTGTGCCATCGTTGCTAGGAAAGGCAATAGTTTGAACATTAGGAATAGCTAGATCTGCTCGATCCGGCGCTGCTAATACCACGTTGCATGTTTGGCTTAGTTGCTTGGCGATTTGTACGCTACGGATAGCCGGACCAGCCAAAGCCTCGTGCAACGGATCAATGCTGACAATCAACACATTTGTGGTAGGGTTGGGCATAAGTTCTCGCAATTTAAAGCTATCAATCAATTGTTCTTGTTGCATATGCAATTGAATATCAATATCGATCAAGCCAAATGGTTGTTCAAATAAATTAAATAATTCAGCGTCGCTGCGTTGGCGAAGCTTTTGCAGCCGTTGGCGCTCAGCCCACAAGCTATCCCAACCATCTAGTACATCGCCCAAAGCCGCGATATAACTCAACATAATCTTGGGGACTTGCATGGTGCTGGTTTGGTCGCCCTGTTTGCGCAAGCGTAAATCGAATTCTTTGCGATCAAAGCCACCACTGCCATCAAGCAAACTGCGCTGAATAATCAATAATAGCGCGGCTGGCAGAATTCGCCACAATTGCTCATCGGCATAATGTTTGATGATGGTGCGCAGGGCGTTGCGTTCAAGCAAGGTGCGAATTTGATGTCCGCCCATGGTGTTGGCGGTGGCATGTTGGCGATGATAGACGATCGCCGCTGGATTAAAGCGAATTTGATAGCCCAATAACCATGCTCGCCAGCCAAAATCGACATCTTCAAAATAGGCAAAGTAGCTTTCGTCAAAGCCGCCAATTGCCAAAAACGCCGCGCGATCGGCCAGCATTGCTCCGCCACAAGCAAAGAGTTGCGGGCCAGCGTGGCCGGCAACACTGGCCGTTGGCATGCGCGTAAAAGGCTGATTGCCATGGCCAAAAATATTCAGCGCCGCTTGAATAAAATCAATCTGCTGGCCTTCCCAATTGAGCATTTTTGCGCCAACCGCAAGCACCTTTTCGGCTTGATGGGCTTCGATATCGGCAACTAAATGCTCAATCCAATTGGGATCGGCTTTGGCATCGTTATTGATCAAAGCAACATATTGGGCTTGACTGAGCCGCACAGCCTGATTAACTGCTGGAGCAAAACCCAGATTCTCACGATTTTCGATTAAGCGAACCTTGGGGAATTGCTGACGAATGAGATCGCAGGAGCCATCGTGCGAGGCATTATCGACGACGATTATTTCAAGCGCACTGCTTGGGTAGCGCTGAGCAAACAACGAATTTAAACAAGCAACGAGGTGTTTTTTACCATTGAAATTGATCACAATGATCGAAACGCTGGGCCGATCCATGTAAAACCCTTCGGAATTAAAGGCCACAATCAGCCAGCATCGTACCATAAAACGCCAATCTGCATACAATAGCTGCAAGAATATTTTGCGACGGAGTAGTTATGCCACGACCTGTGTTTATCGATTTGTACTTTACTTTGATTGAGCCAGACCCAGCCTACAACTGGGCGACGTTGGCGGCTCCATTGTTGGGCATCGAACAGCATGCCTTTCATGCTGCGGCTGGGCGTTCGTATCAAGCGCGGATGGTTGGCACCTATCGCTTGGCCGAAGAGATTGTTGATCAAACCTTGAGCTATTTGGGCATTACGGTTACGCCTGAAGTCCATGCCACACTTACTAAACAACGCTTGGAGTTTTTCAGCACATTACGCGTCTATCCCGATTCGATTCCAACCTTGCAAGCCTTGCGAGCACGCGGCCACCAAATTGCCTTGGTCACCAACTGCTCAGCCGAAACCATTCCAATGATGGAAAGCTTGGGCTTGCTGAATTTGTTTGATGCAATTGCCTACTCCTGTGATGTGCGTTCGGCCAAACCGGAGCCAGGCATTTATCAATATGCGCTCAATGCCTTGAATGTTGATCCACGTGAGGTTGTGTATGTGGGCGATGGCGATACCCAAGAGCATGCCGGCGCAGCCAAATTTGGCATGACCACTGTGCTGCTCCAGCGGCCTCAAGCCAAAGTGCGGGCTGTCCAAACCGATTATGTGATTGGCTCGCTCACTGAATTATTGGATTTAGCGCCACTTAACCAAGGAGCCTAATGCTAGCAGTTATTATTGCCGACGCGCCGCAGGCCGATATTCGGATGGCTTTGCCCTTGTTGAGCCGCACCGATTTGTTGATTGCTGCTGATGGTGGGGCACGCCATGCCTTGAATCACGGGGTTACGCCGCATGTGATTATTGGCGATTTAGATTCGATTCAGCCTGCAACCTTGGAGATTATGCAAGCCCGCAAGGTTGAGATTCAGCGCTTTCCAGCGGCCAAAAACGAAACCGACCTCGAGTTGGCGTTGTTGCTGGCGGTTGAACGTGGCGCAGATCAGATTCGGATTTTGGCGGCGCTTGGTGGTCGGCCCGATATGCATATGGCCAATCAACTCTTGTTAACTCATCCAGCTTTGATTGGGCGTGACGTGGCGCTGCTTGATGCCAACTGGGAAGTACGTTTGATTCGTGATCAATTACAGCTGCAAGGCAAACTTGGTTTGCGGGTTTCACTTTTGCCCTTGGGTGATGTTGCGGGGGTGCGGACTGAAGGCTTGCGCTACCCATTGCGCGACGAAGATTTGCCGATTGGCCCAGCGCGAGGCGTTAGCAACGAATTTGCAACGACCTCAGCCCAAGTCAGCATTCGCTCAGGGCTGTTGTTGGCAATGATCGAGCGCGAGCTCCAAGCGGGCTATTTGGCTTAAACGAAAACAGGCGGGGCTATTGCGGCCCCGCCTGTTACATTCCGATCTTATTCAGCAGTAATCAGATTCTTGGCGAATTGCAAGCTTGGTGCTGCAAACGTAGTGGTTTGCTCAAACACGATTACATCAGTGGTTTCAGGCACCGTCATGGTTGCGGCATCGGTCACGACTGGCTCGGCGGCGACACTTGGGCTACCGCTCAAATATTGGCGGAACCACAAGATTTGCTCTTGGGCAGCGCGATATTGGTTGGCTGGGTCGCCCAAACCGTGGCCTTCGAGTTCAAACGTCACCAACTTGACGCGGTGCTTTTGAATTTCGATTTGGTCATGGAAATCAACGGCATACTTGACTGGCAAGAAGTCGTATTCGCCATGGAACAATAGGGTTGGAGTGCGCACGCGATCAGCGCGATTCAATGGCGAATCGGCGGCATATTCGGCGGGCTTATCCATTGGTGTGCCACCTTCGAGGTAGGCAATTAATGGCCCCAAGCCAAAGTGAAATTCATTGGCATTGTTGAGCAAGGTACATTGTGGGTTGGCCGCAGCGTAGCGAGTTGGGTGGCGGGTGATACTTTGGGCGCTGAAATAGCCGCCGTATGAACAACCAGTTACCCCAACTTTGCCTTGCGAAGTCCAACCACGTGAGATCGCTTGACCAATAATTTCAGCACCTTCGTCGATGTCGATCTTGCCGAAGTTATCGTTATCAGCCAAGGCATTCAAGAATTCTGGCCCGAAGCCCAAGCGGCCTGGCAGTGGCACATACAACACCGCGATGCCAAAGTTTGGCAACAGGTTGTAAGGATTTTCGGTGTTTGAGGCAAAGAATTGGGTCATGGTAGCGCGTGGGCCACCTTCTTGCCACATCACGATTGGCACATCTTTGGGTGGGAACTCAGCGCCAGCAGGTTGAATTAAGAAGCCATTGCGTTGTGCGCCACTGCTGACGGTAAACGAAACGTTATCAACCCGAATGTTGTTGATCTTTTCAAGCTCGGCGTTAGCCCAAGTCAAGCGACTGAGTGCTTGGCCATCCCAGTTCAAACGATAAATATCGGCTGGTTGCTTGAACGACATGTAACTGAAGATCAATTGGCGGCTCATGTTGGTGGTAATCACCCCAAAATATGTGCCATCCATGCTTGATACTTTGCGGAACTCACCTGAGCCTTGGTTGAAGTAGTACAAGGCTTGATTGGTGCCATTGACCGCATTGAACAAGACTTCATCTGGTGAAAGATAGAAGAACCCTGAGGCTTCAGGGGTTTGCAATTCTGGTGCATACAATTCACGTTGTAACGTGCCATCGATGCTACGGAATTGGAAGCTAGCCATATCTGGGAAGATATAGGTTGGGTTTGGGCGGCCAGCAATTTGAGCTGGGCGTTCCAAGCGCACGATATAGCGTTGGCCGTCGGTGCTCCATTCGATGTCACGCACCACTCGACCATCGCCATCAACGGCTCGCCATGCTTCTGGCTGGAAGTTGCCAGTCGTCAGATCGAAGATATCGAGCACATTTTCGGTGAAGAGTGGGTTATCTTTAGGCGATAAACCACCAAGCGCATCTTGGGTCATCACATCAATCAAGCGCTTTTCGCCAAAACCTTCACCCAAAATCACCGTATCGCGAATCAAGGCGAATTTGGTGCCATCTTTTGACCAAGCATAATCGTAGAGCAAGGTATGATCAGGCACGCTGTAGAGTGGGGTTAATTCGCCAGTTGTCAGATCGAAGATTGCCAAATCAAGGGTTTCTTCGCTCATGTGGCGGCGTGAATCGGTATGGCTATAGTACGCAATCCGATCTTTGGGTTGAACCCGCTCCATGGTAGTTTTGGGAGCTTCGATATTGAAGGGCAATTTCACCGAATCAGGTGATTGGCGCATTGCTTCAAGATCAAGTTGATCGAAGGTTACCACCAACAGGCGTGAGCCGTTAGGTGCAATCGATAACGGCAAGAATGGCAAATCAACTGGATACAAGCTAATTTGGCCACTATAGCGATTAATTGACAGCACCATCCCACCCATAAACAGGTCGTATAAGACTTGACCAATATTGTCATTGTCAAGCCAAACCATTTCAGTAGCTGCCAAGGGGAAGAAATCGCTATCTTCGGGTAGTTGCAATGGCTGAATCGGCACGATCGAGCCATCAACAACATTCAAGAAGGCTGAACCAGTGTCGCTATAACGATAGTTGCCAATCACCACGGTTGTATCATCAGGGCTGATCGTGGTGCCAACGCGGGGATAGGTGTTGTCTTGCAGTTGCGCGAGTTTCAACAACTCGTCTTCGCCAAGTAGCAACTCAGGTTCTTCAAAGTAGGGTACATTGACAATTTCTGCCGAGGCAGGCATTGTCGTAAACAAGATCGCCAACAAAGCCAGCAGTAAGCTGATGCGTCGTCGCATAACGCTTGTTTCCTCCTAGAGCAAAGCTCTTCCACACAAAGACCAACATGCGAACATTTCCAACTAAGGTCTACTTTAGCAGATTTGCTGCTAAAAAACGAGAGCAATTTTGCCAACGATTGCTAGGAGAATGTACGCTAGCAATCGTTGATTTGTTGCATTACTCTGGTTGACGTAAGGCCTGCCACATTGCCCCAAACGAGGCTTTGCTGCCACGCAACAAGGTGCTAGCACGAAACATGCGGGCCGTAACAAATTGCAAGCCCAAGACGGTCAAGGTCATCAAGACCACCGAAACCGCTACTTGCCAAAATGGCACGTTGGTTAAAACGCTGCGAATTGTCAGCACGACTGGCGCAGTTAACGGGAACATGCTGAGCACGGTGGTAAAGCCACCATTTGGTTGATCAATAATGATGCTCAGAAAGATCAACGGAATGATAATTGGCAAGCCAACAATCACGGTTAGCTGCGAGCTTTCGCGCATCGTATTGGCAACCGCGCCAATTCCGGCCATGAGCGAGGCATACATGGCATAGCCTAGCAAGAAGCTAATCAAGGCCAAAAACCAAGCACTAAGCGGAATTTCAACGTTTGCCAGCATGCTACTCAATGATGCACCCTGACCAGTCACAACCGCGCCAATTGTGATCCAGATGCTCACTTGAATTAAGCCCAACAGCCCGAGCCCAAGGATTTTGCCTTGTAACAAACTGCGTGGTCGTAGCGACGAAAGCATCACTTCGATCACGCGATTTTCTTTTTCTTCGATCAGCGATTGCAACAACAAGTTGGCCGATGAGAAGATTGAAATATACAGCAACAACGCCAAGCCCATGCCCAAAATGAAGGCCGATTGCATGCGCTCACCTTCGTTGGCTGCTTTGTTGATTGGGCCATCTGGCCCTTCGACCTTAAGCTGAGCAGTTGGCTGTTGGGTCAAAAAGGCGTAGCTGCTGCCAGTATCAGGATATAAACTGGTGCTCAAGAGCAATTCAAGCAGCGATGATTGGAGCGAATCGCCAAATGGATTGACTTGGTTGCTATAGCGTTGCACCTTGCCAGTTGCCACATAATCGGTCGGAATGACATACAAGGCTGGAATATCGGCTTTTTCCAAGGCCGCTAAACCTTGGGCGATATCAGGGTATTGCAGATACAACGAGGCAGTTTGGGGATCGAAGCTACTAGGGATGCCTTTGATCACGCCACTTTGATCGACAAAGCCAATTTTGAGCTTGCCCGACAAAATATCTTCGCTGATTTTGGCTGGGTCGCCTAAACCTGGTACGGCAAAACCATCACGATTATTATTGGCATCAGAACGACCCAAAAAGCTAATCACCGCAATCATCAAGGGCATGCCAAACACAGCTAGCCAAAAGGTTGGTTTGCGAATATGTTTGATAAACTCATTTTGGGCGACGCTTAACATTTTATTCGCCATGCTGACCTCCCAAGCTCAAAGCGCGGCGTACATCGGCCCACGAAAGCCGTTTGCCATAGCGCAACATCCCAACCCGCACAATCCGCGCTGAAAGCCAAATCATAAAAATCGCCATGCCAATCAGCAATAATACCGAGAGGCCAATTTGCCAAGCCGGCACGCTGATCAAGGCCACTCGTTGCATCATCACAATTGGCGAGGTGAAGGGGAAGAGGCTCAAGAATAGCGCTAAGGGGCCGTTGGGGCTTTCGATAATCAAGGTAATAAACCAGACTGGCGAAATCATCAACAGCGAGATAATCCCTGAGAATTGTTGGCCTTCTTGAACTGCCGAAACGCCAGCGCCGATTGCGCCTAGTGCACCTGCGACCATCAAATAGGCTGGGATGAACATCACCACGCCAATTAGTAATACATTGGTTGGTAAGGTCAAATTGGCCATGCCTTCAATATTGGCGCGAGCAATCGTAAAGCCGAGCAAGGCAGTTCCGACCCAGATGCTAATTTGGGTTAAGCCAACCAAGCCTAGCCCGACAATTTTGCCCATCATCAACTCGAATGGGCGCATTGAGGTTGCTAAAATCTCCATCACCCGCGATTCTTTTTCTTCGACCAAGGCGGTCATCAGATAGGCGCTTGAGCTAAATACGGTGATGAAGAAGAAGATTCCAAAGATATAGGGTGTGAAAAACAGCAAAATGCTTTGGCCTTCGCTGATTTCAACATCACTATTAGGTTTGCGATTATAAACCTGATCAATTGGCTCAAGCGCTCGTTGGTTATCGAGCGGTGCTTGATGGCTGATCAAGGCTTTTTGCATATAATCTTTGAGCCGCCCTTGGGCATCGCTGCTCAAATTGCCTTCATCGGCGACCCCACGCAATGCGCCAGTTTGCAAATAATCGCTGGGAATTACCAAATAGCCATCAATTTCTTGATTGCTAAGGGCGGTTTTGGCTAAATTTTCATCGCTAAACCGAATAATTGCTACATCTTTGCGCAATGTATCGGTGATCGTGACCGTGGCAGGCAGTTGATTGCTGATGCCAGCCTGATCAACCACGCCAAGGCTATTGCTCTGATCGCCGAATACGATAAAGGCAAAAATTGCCGCAAAGATTGCTGCCAACAACAGCGGCGTGCCAAACGTGGCAATCAAAAAGCCTTTACGTTTGGCGTGAACAGCGTATTCATGAGCGGCGATCGTCCACCATTTTGCCTTGCTCATTGGCCACGCTCCCCATTAACCACCCGCACAAAAATATCGTCGAGTGAAGGAATCGCTACCTCAAAGCGATCAACTGTGGTGTCGCTGCGGCTGGCTAAGGCTTGGAAAACGCTTTGAGGACTGGTGCCAGCTTGCAAATTAAGCTGCACTTGACCATTTTCAGCTTGGACGCTCTCGATGCCTGGCAAATTATCGAATGAGCCATGGCCTTCGACCCAAACTGCATTGGGGGCAAAGCGGCGACGAACATCACGCAATGTCCCATTCAAGACAATCTCGCCACGATTGAACATCACAATCCGATCGCACATTTCTTCGATCAGGTGCATTTGGTGGGTGCACATCAGCACCGCCCGACCTTCGCGCCGAATATCAAACAACAGATCTTTAACCATGCGCGTGTTTACCGGGTCAAGCGCTTCAAACGGTTCGTCGATAATTACAATATCGGGTTCGTGCAAAATGGTTGTGCCAAATTGCACTTTTTGCTGCATCCCTTTGCTTAACTCGCTGACCTTCTTTTGGGCAACATGACCAAGCTCAACCCGTTCGAGGTAGGCGCTGGCGCGTTTGCGAGCTTCGTTGCGCTCAAGGCCTTTGAGCGTGGCCAGATAGACCATACAATCTAAAACTTTAAGGTTGCGATACAGACCGCGTTCTTCGGGCAGATAGCCGATGCGGTTCTTTTTGGCTTCATCCATTGCGCCGCCCAGCACCTCAATTGAGCCACTGTCGGGGCGCAAAATATCCAAAATCATGCGGATAGTGGTGGTTTTACCCGCACCGTTTGGGCCAAGTACGCCAAACAATTCGCCAGGTTCGACGTTAAAACTTACTCCACGAACTGCTTCAGTTCCGGCAAAAGATTTTTTAACATCAACAATATTTAACATTGCCATGTAATCGTTTCCTCCTGTAGGCTAGGAGCCTACCCACTGCCTAAGCATACCATGGCTGCCCGATCATTAAACAGGTATTCGAGAGCGAACCGCCCTCGTCCTTAAGAATGAATGGGCTACTAGATCATCCTCTAGCAGCCCATTGCAGATATTCAATTCAGCATGATTCGCGGCTTATGGACAACTTACGCTATGGTTGCCCAAGCCACTAAATGTATCAAGGCTATAACTATCCCAAGTACTGCTTGGGGTGAATGTATCGCTGCGATTGGTATCGCCTGCGCTGATTGTTGCTTTGCGGCGCAGCGTGCGATCGGTGGTCGTACCACTCCAGCCACTGCTGCCTGGGTCGTTGCCAACTTGACCAAAGCTATCAACCACCGTGCCATTGTAGGTCAATACAAGCGCATCGTTGCCATTAAAGCTGGTGACGCTGCTGGTGGTGTTGGCGAGGTTCAGCACGCTGCTTGAGGCCGATGGATTGGCAATCACATAGGTTGCGCGATTGGCGACCGAGCCACTCAAATTCACGCTACTGCTGGCGCTGGTCGAGCCGTTGGCATACAACTGAATGCTGTAGCCACTGAGGCTGACGCTGGCTCCAGTATTATTGTAAAGTTCTAAAGCTTTGTTATTGCTGCTGCCTTCGACATATTCTGAGAAGAACAAGCGGCTTGAGCTACAACCTGTGCCGGGGGTTGGCGTGGCCGTGCGTACTGGAGTTGCAGTTGGGTTGGTTCCCGAAGTAGGCACAGCGGTAGGAATTGGCGTGGTCGAGCCATCGACGCGAGCTTCGATCACATTTTGGATGCTGGTTGAGACATTTGAAAGGAAGTTATAGCCAGTCAGGCTTTCGAGGGCATCAATCGTGGTCAGATAATCGCGCCAATCGTTATTGCGAATACCTTGCACATTGGGCATATTGATCGCGATGACACGGGTACTATTGCTGACACGGCTCAGGTCGTTGCTACCTTGGCTCAGCACCACGATGATTTTCCAAGTTGAATTTGGAATTCGCACTTTGCCGCTAGCGATTGTGCCACGTGAGCCAGCCCCGCCGCTGATGATATACAACTCATTGCCTGCGCTGACCAACTCGCGAGCATAGGTTTCGAGGTCAACCCATGGGCCTTGGTTATTATCGGGCGCTTGGGGAATAATGTTGGTCATGTAGAAGGTGGCTTGGTTATCGGCGGTGGTGGCGGTGCGATCGCCTGAGGGAGTCATATGGCCGCGATCATAGCCGCTGCCGCTGTAATCGCCAGTCGCGACGCGATACCAACCACTAGGCAAACTGGTGTCGGTCTGGAAATCGCTGCGTGAAACACTGCCTATATCGCCGCTATCGAGATGCCAACTGACCCAATTGGCAATCCCATTATCGCGGTGATACGAGAGTGCATATTGGTTACGTTGAATTAAATAATTGGTAGGATAGCTGCTGCTGGCGACGGCCCCGCTGGGATTGCCCAAGACCAAGTTATCGCTACTGACGGTTTTGGCTTGCGCTGGTTGCACCAGGTTAGCCCCAACAAACCCAAGGACGAACAACGCGAGCAGGGTAATCAGCCGACGATCCTTCATGTAACTTCCTTTCAGAATGGAATTGCTGATCTGATGTGGCGTTTCGTTATTCTTTGTTCCTAGTTTGGTACTATAGAATACCATACTTACGCCTGATGTGAGTTAGGCATCGTTGATGACCGTAAAGGTAAGCACATCGATCCCAAATCGTGCCCGCAACACCGCTTTCACGACCAAATGCGTCACCTTGCTGGCAATGCGGGTTACCA